>DXWL01000012.1 GCA_019416865.1 Fusobacterium sp. | reverse complement strand
TCTGAACGAAGTGAGTTTCGAATTTTCTTTCTGTGAGCAATATAAATAGAAACTACTTTTTCTTAGAGAATTTTATTTTTTACAAATTTGCAACAGCCCCCCTTTTTTATTTATTTGAAATTTTTTGAATAGTATCTTTTCTAATCTCTTCTCTTAAAGCTGAAAAGTATTCTGAAAAGTGTACTCTATCATTTGCATAAGTCAGATTTAAATCAAACTCATTTTCAGACCATGTTGATATATCTGAAAAATTATGCTGTATCAATGCTTCCAAACTATCAATAGCCTTATATATCTTAGCTTCTAATGTTTTTCTTTCTTTCATCTCTTCATATAAACTTATCATTTCATCACGAGTAGTTTTAGGTAATGAATTTATCCAATTACTAAGAAGTATCTCCTCTGAATCCTCATTTTCTTTTGTTTTTAAAAATGTAGGTATATCCCCTGTAAAACACTCTCCCAAATCATGAATAATACACATTTGAATTATTTTATTAAAATCAGCTTCAGGAAATTCATTTTTCATAAAAAATGCCATTAAAGTCATCATCCAACTATGTTCAGCAACACTTTCATGCCGCCCTTTTGATGTATAACAATGTCTTGTTGTATCTTTTAATCTTTCTGCTACAGCTAATGCTTCTAATAATTCTCCTGCTTTCATTATATTCCTCCTGCTTACTCGCAAATTATTTCTTTTTAATTTTCTATCTCTGTAAATGCTAAGTCAATAATTTTTAATCCGTCAACTCCTGCACTTACAATTCCTCCTGCATAACCTGCTCCCTCACCTACTGGATAAAGCCCTTTTATATTTACAGACTCTCCTATTTCATTACGGGTAATTTTTACAGGTGCAGATGTTCTTGTTTCTGGAGCAATAAGATTTGCTCTTTCAGAAACAAAGCCCTCATATCTTTTTCCCCAATAATTAAGTGCCATCTTCATATTTCTTGTAATAACTTCAGGGAAAAGTCTATTTAAATCATAAGGAGTTTTTTTCATCTCATAACTTGTTTCTATCTCATGCTCTGTAACTTTTCCCTCTAAAAAATCAGGCACACTTTGGTATAATGCCCCATAATTTTTTACAAGTTCAAAAGTTTTTCTCTCAAGTTCCTCTTGAAATTTCATTCCTGAGAAAAGTTCATTTCCAAACTCATTTTCTTTTATTCCTACTACAAGAGCTGAATTTGAAAATCTTCCATTCCTATCAGAATAACTCATTCCATTTACAAGAGTTCCTCCTTTTTCAGAAGCAGCATTTACAATAACCCCTCCTGGACACATACAGAATGAAAAAATTCCTCTTTCTTCATCTTTATTATTGTATGTAAGACTATATGTAGCAGCACCTAAATTTTTATTTCCAGCATATTTACCATACTGCATTCTGTCAATATCAACTCTTGGGTGCTCTATTCTTGCTCCCACAGCAAAAGCTTTGTTTTCCATAAATACCCCATTTCTATGAAGCATTCTGTAAGTATCCCTCGAAGAGTGTCCTATAGCAAGAACTATTTTTCTCACAGGAAGGTTTTCAATCTCATTTTTATTATTTCTAATAACAACTCCCTGAACTTCTCCATCTTTTATATTAATATCCATAAGCAGATTATTAAAATAGAATTTTCCACCCATTGAGATTATTTTTTTTCTCAAGTTTTTTACTACAATCTTAAGTACATCTGTTCCAATGTGAGGTTTGTAATCCCAAAGAATCTCTTTTTGAGCTCCGCATTCTACAAATTCAGCAAAAACTTTTTCTATATATTCACTCTTTATCCTTGTATTTAATTTTCCGTCAGAATAAGTTCCTGCTCCCCCTTCACCAAACTGAATGTTTGAATTTTCGTTAAGCTCCCCTGTTTTTATGAAAGTATCAACAGTTTTATCTCTTGAATCTACATCTTCTCCTCTATCAATAACAATAGGTTTATACCCATATTCTGCAAGTCTTAATGCTGCAAAAAGTCCTGCAGGTCCTGTTCCCACTACAAGTACTTCTTCATCTTTATTTATAGGTTTTCTTTTTATTGCCTCAAGATTCTTTACAAGAGAGATGTTTTTTGTTTTAGTAATATCTATATCTTTTTTTAAAGTAACCTCTACATTATATACAAACTTAATGTCGCTTTTTTTTCTGCTGTCAATAGATCTCTTCATCCAGACAATTTTATCAATATTATCTTTTTTTATTCCTCTTTTAACAACCTCTTTTTCTATCTCTTTATCTTGATTTTTTTCTATTGAAACTATTATATTATTCACATTTATTTTCAAAATTTACCACCTCCCTTTCCTATATTAACTAAAAAAGAGGCCTATTACTTTAAGCCTCTTTATTTATAATAATCAATATTTTTTATCTCTTCAATTATACAAGAGCAATTATAGCTAACTCAGCAGAGTCACCTTTTCTAACAGAAGTTTTGATTATTCTAGTGTATCCACCGTTTCTTTCAGCATATCTTGGTGCTAAATCGTTGAATACTTTTGCTACTGCTTCTTCATCTCTTAAGAATGCAAAAGCTCTTCTTCTGTCTGCTAAAGATCCGTTTTTACCTAAAGTGATCATTCTTTCAGCAAATTTTCTAAGTTCTTTAGCTCTAGTAACTGTAGTTTCTATTCTTTCTTCTCTTACTAATGAGATTGTTAGGTTTTTAAGCATAGCCATTCTGTGGTCAGCTCTTCTTCCTAACTTTCTATATGATTTATTGTGATTCATTAGTCAGTTTTCCTCCTTGTTCAATATTATTCAGAAAATTCATTCTGATTAAGGTCAAATCCTAATTCTTTCATTTTTTCAAGGATTTCATCAAGAGACTTTCTTCCAAGATTTTTTATTTTTAGAAGATCGTTTAAAGTAAGTTTTGCAAGTTGCCCTACTTCTTCGATTCCAGCTTTCTTTAAACAGTTGAATGAACGAACTGTTAAATCTAGCTCTTCTATCTTAGTCTCTAACATATTGTCGTCTTTAGTTGTGCTTTCTACTTCCTCTTCTTCTTCTTCAATCTCTTCTCTTAAGTGTTCCATTCTGTTTCCTAAATCTAGGAATGGGTTTAAGTAAAGTTTTAGAAGTTCAACTGAGTAAGAAACAGCATCTCTTATTGCAACGCTTCCGTCAGTTTCTATATCAAGGATAAGTTTATCAAAGTCTGTCATTCTACCAACCATTGTTGATTCAATAGAATAAGAAACTTTTCTAATTGGAGTATATATAGCGTCAACAGCTATATAGTCTACCGGCCAATCTTTTCTATCTATCTCTTCTGATACAATAAATCCCTCTCCAACATCTACTAAGAATTCAATATCTAATTCTCTTTCAGTTGTTATTGTACAGATTACTTGATCTGGATTTACTATTTCTAGTCCAATTTCAGGTATTATATCAGCAGCTGTTACTATCTTAGGTCCTTTGACAGAAAGAGTCATCTTTCTCTCTCCAGTTGATTCAGTTTTTACTACTATCTCTTTTATGTTAAGGATAATGTCTGTAACAGGCTCTTTTATTCCTTCCATAACAGAGAATTCGCTTAAAACACCATCAATTCTTACACCTTTTATAGCTGCACCGGGTATAGATGAAAGAAGAACTCTTCTTAGAGCATTACCGATTGTATTTCCATAACCTCTGTATAAAGGTTCAATGATGTATTGCCCTTTAAATTCGTTTTCTTTTACTTCAGTAATGTTTATACCTCTTGCATGTTTTTCAATCTTTAACATTTGATCAACTCCTATTAAAAGGCTAATATTATTATCTAGAATATAACTCAACGATTAATGACTCATCTAAATCGAAATCTAGATCATCTTTAGTTGGGTTTTGAAGAATTTTTCCAGAGAAAGCAGCTTTGTCAAGTTCCATCCATGCTGGAACGTTAGCAGCTTCTACAGCTTCTTTTATAAGATCTAAGTTTTTAGAGTTTTCAAGGATAGAGATTACATCTCCAACTTTAACTCTGTAAGAAGCTATGTTTACTCTTCTTCCGTTTACTAAAATGTGTCCGTGAGAAACGATTTGTCTAGCTTGTCTTCTAGTTTTAGCAAATCCCATTCTGTAAACAACATTTTCTAATCTTCTTTCTAAGTATTCAACAAGGTTAAGACCAGTTACACCGTCTTTTCTGTTTGCTTCCTCATAAAGTTTTCTGAATTGTTTTTCCATTACATTATATATGAATCTTGCTTTTTGTTTTTCTCTTAATTGTACTGCATATTCTGTAGGTTTTCTATTTGCGTTTGGTCTGAATCCTCTTTTTGAAGTTTTGTTTACTCCTAAAACCATAGGCTCAATTCCAAGTGCTCTACATTTTTTTAATATAGGCTGTCTATTTCTTGCCATTTCTTAAATATTCCTCCTTCTCGTTAAAACTTTTTTATCTGCGATAATATGCTCCCCTAAGGGCTGGATTACACTCTTCTTCTTTTTGGTGGTCTGCATCCATTGTGTGGAACTGGAGTTACGTCTGTTATTTTAGTAACTTCTAAACCTGCTGCTTGTAAAGATCTTACACAAGCTTCTCTTCCTGAACCAGGTCCTTTCACTTTAACTTCCACTTTTTTCATTCCATTTTCCATTGCAATGTTTGCTGCTTGTTCAGCTGCGATTTGAGCTGCGAATGGAGTTCCTTTTTTAGTTCCTTTGAATCCAGAAGTTCCTCCTGATTTCCAGCTAACTACTTTACCTTCTGTATCTGTGATAGCGATAATAGTGTTATTGAATGTTGAATGTATATGAGCAACTCCGCTAGGAATATTTTTTAATTTCTTTTTAATTTTAGCTACTTTCTTTTTAGCCAACTTAGCTACCTCCTCACTTAATTTATTACTCTATTACTCTACAATAAGCAATTAAATAATTAAAACTTTGTTTTAATTATTATTTTTTAATCATTTTTTTAGGACCTTTTCTAGTTCTAGCGTTAGTCTTAGTTTTTTGTCCTCTTACTGGAAGGTTCATTTTATGTCTTAACCCTCTGTAGCATCTGATGTCTAAAAGTCTTTTTATTGCAAGTCTAACTTCTTTTCTTAGATCTCCTTCAACTTTTAAACCATCGATGATTCCTCTGATTTTGTTTAATTCCTCTTCTGTTAAATCTTTTACTCTAGTATCAAAGTTAACTCCTGCTTGAGTTAAAATGTCTTGAGCAGTCTTTTTTCCGATTCCGTAGATGTAAGTTAAAGAGATTTCTACTCTCTTGTTTCTAGGTACGTCTACTCCAGCAATTCTAGCCAAATTATTTCCTCCTCTTCACAAAAATTTTATATATTCGCTGACATCTGTGATCAGCCAACACTTTCTTCGATATGCCTTACATTATATTCTTGTAAGAATAGGCTCTACAGCTCTGCATATCTTTACAGTACTTCCAATGTCAGTACTAAATTTGTTCCAGTAAAATAATCTTACCCTTGTACTTGTTTGTGTTTTGGGTTTTCGCAGATTACTCTGATTTTCCCATGTCTTCTGATTACTTTACATTTGTCACAAATAGGTTTAATTGATGTTCTAACTTTCATCTCTACCTCCTTTTTCGTGATGTAACATAAAAACTACTTTTTCCTATACACTATTCTTCCTCTAGACAAGTCATAAGGTGATATTTGAACTGTTACTTTATCTCCTGGAAGGATTTTGATATAGTTCATTCTCATTTTACCTGAAATATGACCAAGTATAGTGTGCCCGTTCTCTAAACTTACTTTAAACATCGCATTTGGAAGGGCCTCAAGAATAGTACCTTCTAATTCGATAACATCTTTTTTTGACATAACTCCTCCTACCGAACAGAAATTCATATCATATTAACATATTTAACAAAAAAAGTCTATAATTTTTTTTATTTTTTTGAAAAAATTTTTAATCTTTTTTACTAAGAATCACAGGCTTCCCATCAATGATAGCAATGGAATGCTCAAAATGTGCGGACTTCTTTCCATCTTTTGTTATAACTGTCCATCCATCATCAAGCATATTTATTTTATATGTTCCTACATTTACCATAGGCTCAATTGCAAGAACCATTCCATTTTCTATTTTAAGACCTCTGCCTCTTCTTCCATAGTTTGCCACTATTGGATCTTCATGCATATCAAGTCCTACACCATGTCCTGCATAATCTTTTACAACAGAAAATCCATTTTTTTCTACATAGCTTTGGATAGCATGACCTATATCTCCCAGTCTGTTTCCTGCAACAGCTGCTTCTATACCAATATCTCTGGCTTTTTCTGTTACTTCAAGAAGTCTTCTGCTTTCTTCGTCAATCTCTCCAACAGGATAAGTTATGGCAGCATCACCATAATAACCATCTAGTATAGTAACTGTATCAACACTTACTATATCCCCTTCTTTTAAGATAATATCTTTGCTTGGTACTCCATGAACCACAGCTTCATTTACAGATATACATGTACCTGCCGGAAAAGCTCCATAAGGTCCAGGCACACCAATACATCCAGGGATTGCCCCTTGAGATCTGATATAATCTTCTACTATTTTATTAAGCTCATAAGTTGATACTCCTGGCTTGATATAAGGAGGAAGAATATCTTCATATAATCTGGCTATTATTTGATTTGCCTTTTTTATTCCCTCTATTTCCTGCATAGTTTTTAATACTATTGCCATTATCTTTCCTTTCTTTTTAAAAAAAATAAATTTATTAAATTTACCCTGCATAAAAATATGCAGGGCAGTTTCTTTTTATTCATTTTCTTTGAGTGAATAAAGAAAATAAATACTATCCTAAAATATTAAATATTTCTTTTGTTATTTCATCTATATCTTTAGTTCCATCTAAATCAGCAAGAATTCCTCTTTCCATATAGAAGTCAAATAGAGGTGCTGTTTGTGCATGGTATTCACCAAGTCTTTTTGTAACTGTTTCAGCAGTATCATCTTTTCTTTGGATAAGTTCTCCGCCACAAAGATCACATACTCCCTCAACTTTTGAAGGGTTGAACTCAACGTGGAAAGAAGCTCCACAGTCTTTACAAACTCTTCTTCCTGTTACTCTTCCTACGATTAATTCATCTGGAACATTTAAAGAGATAACTTTATCAAGTTTTATATTCATCTCTTTCATTAATTCTTCAAGAGCTTCTGCTTGTGCAAGAGTTCTTGGGAATCCATCAAGAATAAATCCTTTTTTACAATCGTCCATAGAAAGTCTTTCTTTTATAATTCCTATTATTGTAGAATCAGGAACAAGTTTTCCTGCTTCCATAAATTGTTTTGCTTCAAGCCCCATAGGTGTTCCCTCTTTAACAGCAGCTCTTAAAATATCTCCTGTTGAAATTTGAGGAATTCCATATCTGTCGATTATAAATTTAGCTTGAGTTCCTTTTCCTGCACCTGGTGCTCCAAATAGCATAATGTTCATAACATTCATCTCCTTAATATTTTTCTATTTTAATTATTTTTATTTTACTACTATATTAACAATTTTTCCAGGAACAACTATTACTTTTGCAACAGTTTTTCCTTCTGTATGTTTTTGTACATTTTCAACAGCAAGAGCCATTTTTTCAATATCTTCTTTTGAAGCTGTTCTCTCAACAGAGATTGATCCTCTTACTTTTCCATTAACTTGAATTGCCATTGTAATCTCATCTGCTATAGTTAATTTCTCATCATATTCAGGCCAAGGAGCATTAAATAGGAATCCTGTTTCTCCCATAGCTTCCCAAAGTTCATCACAGAAGTGAGGTACAAATGGAGAAAGCATAATTACTATATTTCTTAAAACCTCTCCAAATACTTTTTGAGATTCTGAACTTTCTTTATCTGTTCCAAGAACACTGCTTCTGAAATCATATACATCATTGATAAGTTCCATATTTCCTGCTATTGATGTATTAAAGTGGTAGTTGTCTTCTATCGCTTCTGTTACTCTTTTTATAGTTTGGTGAAGTTTTCTTACAAGAGCTTTGTCCTCTTTTGAAAGTTTTGAGTAATCAATAGGCTCATCTTTTATCATATCAATATTCTCAAGAACTACTCTCCATACTCTGTTAAGGAATCTTGAAGCTCCAGCAAGTCCGTTTTCATTCCATTCAAGTTCTTTTTCAGGAGGAGCAGTAAACATTATAAATAATCTTGTTGTGTCAGCTCCATATTTTTTTATCATAACTTCTGGGTCAACACCGTTGTTTTTAGATTTTGACATCTTTTCAACTTTTACCACAAGTTCTTCACCTGTTTCAAGTGAGTATGCTTTATCTCCAGCTGTTTTTACTTCATGAGCAAACAGGAATCTGTTTTCTTTTTCTGAATAATATGATGGTCCTAATACCATTCCTTGAGTTAATAGTCTTTTAAATGGCTCATTTGCTTTTAAAAGTCCTAAATCTCTAAGAACTTTTGTAAAGAATCTTGCATATAAAAGGTGCATTACAGCGTGTTCTACTCCTCCTATATACTGATCAACTGGTGTCCAAAGATCAACAGCTTCTCCAAATGGAAGATCTAAATTTTTAGGGTCGCAGTATCTTAAGAAGTACCAAGATGAGTCAACGAATGTATCCATTGTATCTGTTTCTCTTCTTGCAGGTCCTCCACAGATTGGACATACTGCATGTTTGTATTTTTCAGAAGTTTCAATAGGGTTTCCATTTCCTGTGAATTCTACATCTTCAGGAAGCATTACAGGAAGATTTTCATCTTTTTCCATAACCATTCCACATTTTTCACAGTAAAGAGCAGGGATAGGAGTTCCCCAATATCTTTGTCTTGAAATTCCCCAGTCTTTTAATCTGTATTTAACAGTTTTTTCTCCAACACCTTTTTCTGTTACATAGTCAGCTATTTTTTCAAGAGCTTCTTTAGAGTTCATTCCGTTAAATTCTCCAGAATTTGTCATTACTCCCTCTTCAGTCATAGCTGCTGTCATTTCGTCAGCATTTAAAACTATCTCTTCTTTTGTTTCTTTGTTATACCCATTTATAACAACTTTTCTTGGAAGATTGTATTTTTTTGCAAAAGCAAAATCTCTGTCGTCATGGGCAGGAACTGCCATTACTGCCCCTGTACCATAGTTCATAAGTACATAATCTGCTGCCCAAAGCTGAACTTTATCTCCAGTTACAGGATTGATTACATGCCATCCTGTAAATACTCCATTTTTCTCTTTCCCTTCTGCTGTTCTTTCGATCATATCCATATTTCTCATATTATGAATTGCTTCTTTTATAGAAGGATTTACTTTTATTATTTCTTCAATAATAGGGTGTTCTGGTGCTACTACACAATAAGTTACCCCATGAATTGTATCTATTCTTGTTGTGAACATAGGAAGTTTTTCTCCAGTTTCAGCAACTGTAAATACTATTTCAGTACCAAAAGATTTTCCTATCCAGTTTTTTTGCATTGCAAGAACTTTTTCAGGCCATCCTTCTCTTAACTCTTCATGTCCTGTAAGAAGCTCATCTGCATAATTTGTAATTCTAAAGAACCATTGCTCAAGATCTTTTTGGATTACTTTTGTTTTTGAGTGTCTCCAGCAGTATCCATCTTCAACCTGTTCATTTGCAAGAACAGTTTGACAATCAGGACACCAGTTTACTGTTGATTTTTTCTTATAAACAAGACCTTTATCATACATTCTCTTGAATATCCATTGGTTCCATCTGTAATATTCAGGTGTATATGTTGCCACCTCTCTGTCCCAATCATAAGAAAGCCCCATAAGTTTAAGCTGTCTTCTCATGTTTTCTATGTTTGATTTTGTCCAAGTTGCAGGGTGTGCCCCATGCTGAATAGCAGCATTTTCTGCAGGAAGTCCAAATGAATCCCATCCCATTGGGTGAAGTACATTGTACCCCTTCATTTTTTTATATCTTGCTATAACATCTCCTATTGTATAGTTTCTTGCGTGTCCTACGTGCAGATTCCCTGACGGATATGGCAGCATCTCTAAAACATAATAATTTTCTTTTCCTTCTTCTTTATCGTTTGTTTTAAAAAGATTTTCAGAATTCCATTTCTTCTGCCATTTTTCTTCAACTTCTTTGAAGTTATACTCTCTCATTTTACACCCCTCTTGCTTCTTCTACTTTTATTTTATTTATTAATTTTTATATTTTTCCTGATTGTTCTTTCAGCCAGTTCTTTACTTTTATTTTTATTCTCTGATATGTGTTATCTACAGTCTTAGTGGATTTTCCCATTTTTTCCACAATTTCTCCGTAATTATATCCTTTTATAAGATAATTAAGAACTTCTTTTTCCATTTTGCTGAAATGTTCTCTTGAATATTTTTCAAACTCTTCCATAAGCTCTTTATAAAGATAAATCTCCTCTGCATTTGAAGATCTTTCAACATAGATTATATCATCTGTATCCTTTTCTTCGTCTGAAGGATAATTTGTGTTGAGCATAAGATTTTTCTTAGTGTTTGAATTTTTTATAGCTGTAAATACCTGTCTTCTTATACACATAGCAACAAAAGTTTTAAAAGATGTATCCCTGTCAAAGTCAAAACTTTTGATACCTTTTAAAAGCCCTATCATCCCTTCTTGGATAAGATCCTCTCTATCCCCATCTGAAAGATAATAGTTTTTAGCATTAATGTACAGATATTTTTCATATTTTTTTAAAAGCATTTCAAAACTTTCATTATCTCCATTTTTTGCTTTTATCAGTGCATTGATTTCTGCTGCATCCACAAAAATCCCCTCCCCCGACAATCTAGTATATTGATTTTGCAACTTCTGACAGGAGAATTCCCCCTGCTACAGATACATTCAGAGAATTTATTTTTCCGTGCATAGGTATTTTTATTAAAATATCACAGTTTTCTTTCACTTTTTTTCTTATTCCAAACCCTTCGCTTCCAAGAACTACTACAGTTTTTTCAGGATATTTTTCCTCATAATAAACCTTTGCTCCGTCCCCTTCTGCTCCATATATCCAGTATCCAAGTTTTTTCAAACTGTTTAAAGTGTCTGTTATATTTGTTACCTTTACAATATCCACATACTCAATAGCCCCTGTTGAAGTTTTTACAACAGTTTCGTTTATATGTACAGAATTTCTTTCAGGAATTACTATTCCAAGCACTCCAAAAATTTCTGCACTTCTTATTAGTGCTCCAAAATTTCTTGGGTCCTGTACTCCATCAAGAACAAGGATTATTCCCTTATCCTTAAGAGCAGCTTTTTCTAAAAACTCATTTATATCCACATAATAATCATACGAATTTATATAAGCTACAACCCCTTGAGAATTATCAACTTTTTTCTTAATAAACTGTACTCTGATATTTCTTTCAGAAGCTTTTCTCTTTATAATATTTATTTTATCTTCTCTCAGCCCCTGAAATATCTCTATCTTTTCTATATTTTTCTCTTTGTTGTCCAGTACTTCCATTACCGGATTTATACCGATTATTTTTTCCATTATATCTCCTCTTTGATTCTTTCTATATCTGCCCCAAGAGCTTTAAGCCTTACTTCAAGCTTTTCATATCCTCTGTCAACATGATAAATTCTGTTTACCACACTTTCTCCCTCTGCTTTAAGAGCGGCCAGAACCAGAGAAGCTCCTGCTCTCAAATCACTCGCCATTACCTTTGCTGAAGAGAAACAATCGATTCCTTTGATTACAGCCACATTTCCCTCTGTAGAAATATTGCATCCCATTCTGTTAAGTTCAGGTACATGCATAAATCTATTTTCAAATATTGTTTCTTTTATTTCACTGCTTCCCTTCACAAGACACATAAGTGTCATCATAGGTGATTGAAGATCTGTGGGAAATCCAGGATGAGGCATTGTTGTAACTTTTACAGGTTGAAGATCCTTAAGTTTTGATGTTACTCTAAAAATTCCATCCTCTATTTCATAAGTTACTCCCATTTCACGAAGTTTCATTAAAAAGCTTTCTAGATGATGTTCATCTACCCCTTTTACTCTTATATCTCCATCATCAAACATAACAGCTGCTATAACAAATGTTCCTGCTACAATTCTGTCCGGCATTACTGAATATTCACAAGGCGTAAGTTTTGGAACTCCTGTTATCTCAAGTCTTCCTCCTCCTATACCTTCAATCTTTGCTCCCATTTTATTTAAGAAATTACAAAGATCATCTATTTCAGGTTCTCTTGCAGCATTTTCTATAATTGTAACTCCCTCTGCTCTCACAGCAGCCATAATTATATTTTCAGTAGCTCCAACACTTGGAAAATCCAAAATAATCTTGTTTCCTTTAAGTTTTATTCCTTCTGAAACTTTTCCTTCAACATAACCATGATCTATCTCAATATTTACTCCCAGTGCTTCAAATCCTTTCAAATGTAAATCAACAGGTCTTGCTCCTATTGCACACCCTCCAGGAAGAGATACTCTTGCTCTACCGCAATGAGCTAACATTGGCCCCATAACAAGAAAAGAGGCTCTCATTTTTTTTACAAGTTCATATGAAGCTTCTAAACTTTTTAATCCATCATTTACTATTTTATAGCTGTTTGTTCCCAATCTTTCTACAGAAAGTCCAAGACTTTCCAAAAGTTTTATAAGAGTTCTTATATCCATAAGATCAGGCACATTATTTAAAATATATGTCCCTCTTTCAATAAGTGTTGCAATAAAAATAGGCAGAGCTGCATTTTTCGCTCCCTCTACCTCCAAAATACCTTTCAGTTTTTTTCCGCCTCTTATTCTAAAAGCCTCTACACTCATTCCTCTTTATTTCCTTTCTTTTCAGCTTCACATATAGGACATCTTTTCCCCAGCAGTCTATCAAAAATATCGAGCTTATCAAATCTTTCTGCATAGGTTGGAATTTTATCAAGTACCATTCTGTAATGTCTACCACACAATTTTTCCCCTTCATGCTTTGAAAATATTTCAGAAAGTCCCAAATCTTCATAAGGCTGACTTCTTTTTTCAAGAATTACATCTCTATTTTCATTATCAAATGTGAGTTTTGATACAACTACAAGCCCCACATCTCCCGCAAATGATAATCCATCTACCAGTCTATATTTTATCCCTATTTTTTCAGCTTCATCTATATATATTTTTACTTTTTTTAAAGATATCTCCCTGCTTATTTTCAAAAGGACAGCGTCCTCTCTTCTCATGGCAGAGGCAACTTCCCTTAAAAGCTTTCCATCAAGTTCCCCTTTTCTCACAGCGAGAATAACATTTTCTTTGAATTCACCAAGGAAATAGTTTTTCTCTACTTGAACTTGCTGAAACTTGATTGCTGTTTTTTCTCTTTCATCAAATAGTTCCATTTTATACTATATCCCCTTGTTAATAATCATATTGTTTTTATGATAATTATAACATAAATCAAGAAACTTTAAAATAAAATTGGTTGCAAGTTGGAAAAATGATATAATTTTATTGTTAAACAAGAAAAAAATAAAATTATGGAGCGTATTTTATGAAGAAAATTATTACACTTATATTTTTTATTCTCACAGCTCTCACTTTTTCAAAAGATGTGGAAATAAATTTTCACTTTGATATAGATTCAGGATTTATTTATTACAGTAATGCTGGAATTGATTCCATAGGAAACTTAAATACAATCCAATTTGATAAAAAAGATGTAAAAATAAAACTTAGAGATGGGACATATATATTTGGATTTTACGATAATAAAGACAGATATCTTTTTAGAAAACTATATATTACAAACGACAGAGATTTTGATATATTTTTTGTTCCCAGAAAAAGTATCTTTGTAGAGGGGAATATTTATGAAAAAAATATCCCTCTTAAAAATGTAAAACTTCTTTTTGTTGATTCCGTAGGGCGTGAGTACCCTGTCTTTTCAGATGAAAATGGAAAATATTCTGTAAATCTGCCCCCAGAAAGATATACTCTTATAAGTTCACAGTTTGGTTATGAAGTCGGCAATAAGGATATTAATTTTAATTTTTCTGAACCTGATAAATCCTATACTATACCAGTAAAATTTATAAAAGCTCCAGGAAAAATAAAAGGGAAAGTTTTAAGTGATAAAAATATCCCTGTACAAAAGGCAAAAATTTTTATTTCAAACAATAAAAAAGAAAAAATCATATATACTGATATCAATGGAAATTTTTCTACCTCTCTTGAAGAAGGGATAACATCTATGAAAATATCTAAAGAGGGATTTTCTCCTACAGGATTTATTGATAGGTTTACAAGGGAAGATACTACAAAAATTCATAAATTTAATCTGAATAAAAAAACATATTTTATTTCAGGAACAGTTATAAATGATGTTCTTCCTATAAAAAATCAAGAAATCTATCTTTTCCTTATAAATGGAGCTTTGCTTGATAAAACAATTACAAACGAAAATGGAAATTTTAAGTTTTTAAACATTGATAAAGAAAGAGTATATATCTATATTCCTGAAAGCGAAAATTACGAGGAATATAAATCAGAACTCATGACTCTTGAAGAGAGCAGAGAAAATAATATCATTACTCTTGAAAGAAAATAAGGAGCTATTGTAACAGCTCCTTTTTTAATATTTTATATTTATTATTTTTTCAAATAATTCACTGCATAAGCTGCATACATTGAAGCAGAAATTGGTAAAGATCTTTCATCAACTGCAAATTTAGGATGATGGTGAGGGTAATAATTTTCTGTTCCTGTTCCTACAAAACAAAGAACTCCCTCTCTTTCATTACTGAAATATGAGAAATCTTCACTTCCTGTAATTTTAGGGAATTTTGTAAGTGCTTCCTCTCCAAAAGTTTCTCTTACTGCTTCCTCTGCTATAGCAGAACATCTTTCATCATTAATTGTTACAGGTACAAGATATTCATATTCTGTTACAGCTGTTGCCCTATATGCTTCAGCTGTGTTTTTAGCTATTCTGTCTATCATGCTGTGGAATTTTCCTCTTACTTCTGCACTGAAAGCTCTTGTTGTTCCGTCCATAAATGCATCAGGAGCTATTACATTAAATCTGCTTCCTGATTTTATTTGTCCCACACTTACAACAGCTGGTTCAAGAGGAGAAATCTCTCTGCTTACAATAGACTGAAGATTCATGACTATTGCTGAACCTACTACAACTGCATCTACTCCTTGATGAGGAAGAGAACCATGTCCTCCCTTTCCTGTAACTTTAATTCTGAACAAATCTGTTGATGCCATTCTTGGTCCTGCTTCTACAGATATTTTTCCAAGTTCTATATCTGCCCAAAGGTGAATTCCAAATACTCCATCTACCCCTTCAAGAGCTCCCTCTTCTATCATTTTCTTTGCTCCCTGTGCTGTTTCTTCAGCAGGTTGGAAGAAAAGTTTTACAGTTCCATGTATCTCATCTTTTATCTCATTTAAAATTTTTGCAGCTCCTAAAAGTGAAGCTATATGCCCATCGTGTCCACAAGCATGCATAAGCCCCTCTTTTTTTGAAGCAAAAGGAAGCCCTGTACATTCATTTACTTGAAGTGCATCCATATCAGCACGAAGAGCCACTGTTTTTCCAGGTTTTGTTCCTGTTATTGTTCCGATTATCCCTGTTCCTGCTATTGAAATATAAGGTATTCCCATTTTATCTAATTCACTTTTAATTTTTGCTGATGTATTATATTCCTCTGAACTTGGTTCTGGATTTTCGTGAAAATATCTTCTCATTTCAACCATATAATTACTATATTTTTTTCCAAGCATCTCTATATTTTTTTCCACTGACATCTCTATCCCCCCTTAATACTATAATAAATTTTTAAATACTCCGGCTATTACAACAGATACAATAGTTACTGTTGTAAATCCCCCTATAAGCATTTTAGGAAGCATCTCTCCCATTAAAAATTCCCTCTCCTGTTCATCTTCTGTAAGAGCTTTTACCGCTTCCTGAGTAAGAATATAGTTTGGCGGGAATCCATAAAGGGCTGTAAGAGCAACTGAAAACGCCATCTCTTTTGTATATCCTAAAAGTTTTCCAACAGCTATAGAAATAATAGCCATACCAATAACTCCAAATATTATTATTCCAATAAGAGGAACTATAAGCTGTCCAAGCATTGCTGGAGTTGCTTTTGAAAGACTGGCAAAAATAAATGCCATAAGTGCTGTCATAAAAAATCCAAAACTGTTTGCCAGAGTAAGAGGCTGTCTTTCAATAAATCCTATCTCTGCTGCCACTGTTCCCAGAATAAGCATAACTATATATTTTGATACTGCTCCTCCTGTGAAAACATCTATATAATGAGCCATAACCATAAGCACACCAAGTTTTGTATAAAGCATATATGTTGTTTGATATTTTTTATCCATAGGTGCAAATAATCTAAATTTGCTGACTTCCTCTTTCAGTTCCTCAACTCTCTCCCCTTTTCTTTCATTAGTTGATGCTCTGTATTTTCCCAAAAGTCTTTGCCCCTCTTTTTTAAGCATTATTGATGTTAAAGGATATCCTGCAAATCCCTGCATTACATAAACTATAATTGCAAGAACTGCAAATGCCTCAAGTCCTTTTGCTTTTGCTGCTTCAGACATGATAATCGCTGCAACAAGCCCTCCTGTAAGAGGTGGTGTTGTAATAACTGCCATATCCCAACCAAAAACCATCTTTCCAAGAGTAAGAGTTCCCAAACATATTCCTGCAATTCCTCCCAAAGCAACTGCAACTGTTTTCCATTGACTTACCATCTCTTTGAAGCTTAACATTGTTCCCATATGCCCAACAAGAGTAAGCATTGCAAGAGTTACTACCGGTGCTGTGAATCCTGCAAGATCAACTATATTCTCAGGAAAAAAAGTCCAGAATCCAGCTAGAAATATTGCCGCAGATACAAAAACAGACGGTATGAAAGCTTTTGTTTTCATAGAAACAATTTCTCCTACCGTCAGAACTATTAAAACAATTAAAAATGCCACTGTTAAATTCATATTACCCCTCCCTGTCTGTTTTTTAAGTACAATATAATCAAAAAAATAATATTTGCCTTAAATAATACTCCAAGAAAGGTGAATAGTAAAGCTTTTTTTATATATATTCCAAAAGAATTGTTATAAGGGGTAAAGTTATCAAAGAAAATACTGTAGAAACAAATATTATTTTTGAAGCAAATCCAGGATCAACATTATATTTCTGTGCCAACATAGCTGTTGCACTTGCTGCAGGCATTCCTGTAAGAACTACACATACATTTCCAGGAAGCTCATCTACAGGAAGAATAAATCTTACAAACACAAGAATTATCATTGGAATAACAATAAGTCTAATCCCTGCAAATATTATTGCTGTTCTGTTAAAAATCTCTTTTACATTTACCTCACTTAAAATTCCTCCAATAACAAACATACTAAGAGCTGTATTACACTGCCCTATAGAAGCTATTGTTTTGTTTATTGGTTTGGGAGGAACTATCCCTGCTGCTCCCAAAAACATAAGAGCCACACCTATATATATGGCTACAATACATGGGTGAAGAAGAACTTTCTTCATTATATTTTTCTGTCCCTTCCCTGCAAAAAGAGATATTCCTGCAGACCACATAACTATTCTCTGAGGAATAAGAAATACAGAAGCATACAAAAGCCCCATGGAACCATAGACACTCTCTACAATAGGCATACCCATATATGAACCATTTGGCACCATTGTTCCATATCTGCAGCAAATTTTTTCATTTCCATCAAGCCAGTTCCATATAAACAGACTTAGAAAACTGCACATAATCTGAATACCTATTGAAATCAAAAGAACGACACCTGTTGAAACTATAATCTCACGAGTAAGCTCAAGCTGAAAAGATTTTATTATTGCACAAGGAAGAACAACTGTAAGAATTATATTTGTTACCTGTTTTCTTGTTTCTTTATCAAAGTATCCATTTTTTGCTAACAGATATCCTACAACCAATAATAAAAATATCTGTATCTGTAGTGATGCCATCTCCATTTTCTCTACCTCTGTTTAATTTTATTTTTATTTAAATTATAGTAATTTTCTAATTTTTATGCAAATATATTTTGTTTTCCTTAAGTTTAAAAGTGTGATAAAATCTTATTAAAATAAAAGTTCTTTAAAAAATATGGAGGAATTACATGAAAATTTTATTTATCGGAAACAGCCATACATATTTTAATGATATGCCCAATATTTTTAAAAATCTATGCAGAGAAAATAATATTAAAGCAGAGGTTACAATGTTAGCAAGGGGATACAAAGGACTTGACTACCACTGTAAAGAGCCTCAAACGAGATTTAATATTCTTTATGGAGATTATGACTACGTTGTTCTTCAGCATCTTCAAAGTGGTTTTGATAAAGATATACTTCTGCAGTCAGCAGAAAAATTAAAAAAATTTATTATCGAAGGAAAAAGTACAGGAATTTTTTATATGCCATGGACTTTAAAAAGCGAAAGAGAGAAACAGGAATATATGACTTCGGGATATTTTGAAGCAGGTAAAAAACTTGATATGAGAGTAGCTCCTGCAGGTGTTATTTGGTGGAAATATTTTGATAAATTTCCTAAAAAAAATCTATATTTTACAGATGATAAACACCCTTCTGAACTTGGTTCTGCTCTTGCTGCAATAACCATCTTTCACACTATTTTTAACAAAACTCCTGATACAAACAATCCTGATTATAAAGATATCTGTGATATTATAAACCAAAAATAAAAGAGGCTTAAGAGCCTCTTTTTATATTTTCTATTTTATGCTTACCCATAATCCATGAAGGTTGCAGTATTCTCTTGCTTTTACTGTTTCTCCTTTAGGAACTTCAAAGAAAGCCTCAGGTGCATCTCCTGGTTTTAAATACTTTCTGTAAAGCTTATCTCCGTCAACTAAAATTTCAATCATAACAATATAGTGAGCATCTAACATTGGATGTGCTGTTTCTTTTCCAACTTTTACAAGATACCCATTTTCTTTTTCTTCAATGAAAGGAACATGTTTTTCTTTTGCTGCATCTTCTGTGTGCTCTTCTAGTTTTTCAAATTTTGCCTCTGCAGAACAAACACACTCTTTATTTTCCTTATAAAGAACCTCTGCTACTGCCCCGCATTCTGATTTAAAAATATCAAACTTTTCCATACTTATTCCTCCTTTATATTTTAACTCTCTGTGTTTTCTGAGAATTAATTTTTTCCCTGTGCACAGTGTCCACATATACCCTTGAAATATATATGTTTTTCTTTTATATCAAACCCTTCCAATCCTCCAAGATCAAGAGAATCTCCGTTTAACTCTACATCATAGATATTTCCACATTTTTCACACTTAAAATGTCCGTGAAGCTCTAAATATGCATCATATCTTGTTTCATTCTCCTCTATTACCAGAAGATTCACAATTCCTTTTTCTATAAACAGATTAAGTGTATTATACACTGTTGTTTTTGAAAGAGTTGGGATATCTTTGTTAAGAGCCTTATATATAGTATCAACAGTAGGATGTATTTTATTCTGCAAAAGGAACTCATATATTTTCATTCTCTGATAAGATGGTTTTATCCCGTGTTCTTTTAAATAGTCCCCTACATTTTCCACATAATGTGTCATCTTACATTCCTCCTTTCAGCTAATCCAATCAATTTTGTAATTATTATAGTTTATTATATAAAAAAATACCAAAAAAGTAAAGTATTAGTTGAAAAGTTATAAACTTTATAAATTTTTTTTCATTACATAACGATCTATACCTGGCTCATATTCATCTATTTTTAAAGACTCTATATAATAATCAAGGTTTTTATAAAGAGTAATCGCTTTTTCATTTTTAGGATCAACTGTAAGAGATACTACCTCTATTCCATAGTTTTTAAAATAATTTTCACAATGAACAAGAAGATTTGTCCCTATCCCCTGTTCACGATATTTTTCCATTACAGAAAATCCATAAAGAAAGACCTCTGGTCTGTCAAAAGCTACCATAAATTCAGCTGCCCCTATAACCACACCTTTTTCAACTACTGCAAATACTCTTCCAAATTTTACAATGGGCTTCAATATCCAAAGATTTACTCCGCCAAATCTTCCAAAAGTGGATTTTTCCATCTCCACTATTCCATCCATTATATCTTCATCCTCTATGGATACCTCTACAATTCTCATACTTTCTCCTAATATTCCACCTTTGTAAGATAAAGCCCTCCAGGCTCTGCAACCTCTATTTTTCTAGGTTTATTCGGCTCATTTAAAAGAAGTTTTAGATAGTTTTCAGGTTTTCTGCCGAAATATACATCAAGAGCTGTTCCTACAATTATTCTCACTTGAGTTTTTAAAAAAGCACTTCCCTCAATATATATTCCCATCTCATTTTCATCTTTATAATAAGCCTCTATTTTATAAATATCTCTTACTGTCGTTCTATTGTTTTCATCTTTTATTCTAAAATTATTAAAATCATGTCTGCCCTTTAAAACAGAAAGTATTTCACTTAATTTTTTAGGATCAACGGCCTTTGGAATATATGTTTTATATCTTCTTGAAAAAACATCTTTTTTCCAAGTGATTATATATTCATAGGCTCTTGTTTTAGGCATATAACGAGCATTAAAATCCATCCTCTCTTCACAAATATGAAACAGATCTATATCAGGGGGAAGAAGTTTATTTACAGCTCTCTTTAAGTTATCTAAAGGGATTGTAACAGATGAATCTATTATAAAATTTGATACCTGTACTCTTGCATGAACTCCTCTGTCTGTTCTCCCAGCTGTTGTGAGATTTACTTCTCTTTTTAAAATTATATTTAAAACTCTCTCAAGCTCTCCCTGAACAGTTCTCTTATCAGGTTGTCTTTGAAATCCATAAAAATCACTGCCGTCATATGAATATGAAATTTTTATATTTCTCATAAAATCTCCTAAAATAATTGAATTCCCATATACATAGCATATAGCTAAATCTGATAATTGTCAAATTAATATGTTTGCAAAAAATAAAAAAAACTGTTGATTACTCAACAGCTTAATTTTTAAATGGTGCGAAGAGAGGGACTTGAACCCTCACGTCGGAGACACTAGATCCTAAGTCTAGCGCGTCTGCCAATTCCGCCATCCTCGCATATTTATTTGGTGCGTCATACTGGATTTGAACCAGTGACAACACGATTAAAAGTCGTGTGCTCTACCTACTGAGCTAATGACGCATTTGTTGGGGTGGCTAACGAGACTTGAACTCGCGACAACCAGTGCCACAAACTGGCGCTCTACCAACTGAACTATAGCCACCATTCTTTTAATTAATGGCGTGTCTGAAGAGATTCGAACTCCTGACCCACGCCTTAGAAGGGCGTTGCTCTATCCAGCTGAGCTACAGACACAAAAATGGAGCGGGAAACGAGGGTCGAACTCGCGACATTCAGCTTGGAAGGCTGACGCTCTACCAACTGAGCTATTCCCGCATCTGGTCGGAATAGCAAGATTCGAACTTGCGGCCCCCTGCTCCCAAGGCAGGTGCGCTACCGGACTGCGCTATATTCCGACGTCCCTTAAGACAAGAGTAATAATACCACGAATCCAAAAATATGTCAACAAAAAAATTTAATTTTTTTAAAAAATTTTTTTACATTCTATTTTTCCTTTTATTTTCAATGGTTTTTTTATATGCTTGAATATTAGTTTATTTGTGTGATAAAATGAAAATATAAAAAAATAATAAAAATATTTTTAAATTTTTTTTATAGATTTAAAAAAAATTCTTATCACAGGAGGTAATATATTATGAAAACAAAAAAAATAATGGTAGGTTTTCTTCTTGCTTCTACAATTTTCACTGGTTGTTCTAGCGGATTTGTAAGACCTGAAGGTTCTACATCATATACAACAGGAGGAGCTCTTGGTGGAGCTGCTGCTGGTGCTCTTGCCGGGCAAGTAATTGGAGGAAACACTAAAGGAACTCTTATAGGAGCTGCTGCTGGTGCTCTTCTTGGTACTGCTGTTGGTTCTTCTATGCAAAGACAGGAAAATGAATTTAGAAGTGTTTTAGCTAATTCAGGAGTTGGAATAGTTAATACTGGAAACTCTATACTTCTTACTCTTCCAGGAGGACTTACATTTAAAACAAACCAAGCTCAAATTAAGCCTGAATTCGCAAGACCTCTAAACTCTATTGCATATGTTCTTAACAACTATCCAAGTTCAAGAGTAAGAATAGTTGGATATACTGATAATACAGGTTCATACAACTATAACCTTAACCTTTCTCAACAAAGAGCATACAGTGTAAGAAATTATCTTATCGCTCAAGGTGTTTCTCCTGAAAGAATGAATGCTCTTGGACTAGGTCCTGATATGCCTGTAGCTTCAAACGAAACAGCAGCAGGAAGAGAAATGAACAGAAGAGTTACAATAGAAGTTTTACCATAATCTATAAATTTATAATCTAAAAAGGGGATGTTGCAAATTTGTAAGAAATAAAATTCTCTAAAAAAATAGTTTCTATTTATATTGCTCACAGAAAGAAAATTTGAAACTCACTTCGTTCAAACATCGAATTTTCAGTATTCTGTTTCGCTGCATAAATTACGAAACAATTTTTAATATCGAGAATTTTATTTTTACAATTTTAGAAATGCAACATCCCCTTTATATTTTTTCTAAAAGTATTTTTATTTCGTTTAAGTGAGAAACTTCATAATCAGCTGGTATTTTAGGATTTACAGCTTCTTTTTTAGGATTAAACCATATAGTCTGTATTCCTGAATTTATTCCCCCTTGAATATCAGAAGAAAGGCTGTCTCCAATAATTACTGCCCTATCTCTGCTGAAATTTTCTATATGCTCAAAACAGTATTCAAAATACTCTTTACTTGGTTTATCATGTCCTATCTCCTCTGAAATAAATATCCCTTTAAAATATTTTTCAAGTCCTGCACTGGCGATTCTTCTTGTTTGAACATTTGTTATCCCATTAGTTACAAGATAAAGAGAATATTTTTTTGAAAGTTCCTCAAGCATCTTTTCTGCTCCATCAACAAAATAATGACCTATTCCTAAAAAATGCTCATACATCTTAGCTGCTTCTTGAGGCGGATAATCTACACCCAATTCATCAAAAAAAAGTTTATATCTTCTTATTTTAAGTTCTGCTCTTGTTATTTTTTTCTGCTCTAAAAGTTTCCATTGAGCAAGATTTATTACACTATATTTATCCATTATCTCTTTTTTTGGTTCTATACCTATTTCAGAAAGAGTTTTAGAAAGAGCCCCATGCTCTGCTTTATTAAAATCAAATATTGTATTGTCCAAATCAAATAAAATTATATCTTTCATATTTATAAAATTTCCTCCAATATATTCTTATTATCAATAATAATTTTTTAAAGTATAGGCTTAGGAATAAATTTTGTCAAGAAATAAAAATTATCTTTACAAACTCAAAGCTCTCTAAAAGGCTCTGAACAGCTTTTTACACACTTTTTTAATTTTTACATTAATTTTATCTTATGTGATAAAAAATGCTCCAAAAGTGATTTTACGAGCTCTCAGACATATCTGTTTTATCTTTTCAAAGTTTTAAGATATTTTTTCATTTCTTTTTCAACTCTGAAAGATTCACATATTTTTTGAATTGCCTTATTAAAAGTAAAATCGTCAAGATTATTCTCCCTTAAATATTCCAAAGTTTTTTCAGGATATTTTATAAAAGCCTCTGCTATAGTCCAAGCTATACCCATCTGAACATAATAATCTTTTCTCTCCTCAAGAGTATCTATTCTTTTAAAAACTTTAAATAAATATTCTTCATTTATAAAATTTTTTAAGCACATAATCACAGCAACTCTTATTTCATACTCTTTCATGCTTAAAAAATATCTCTCTAAAAAATTCCATAATTTTTCTCTGTCCTTTTTGGATATTTTTAAAACTGTGCAAAAGTTATCACACACAGCCCAATTTTTTATTTGAGGAACAAATTTTTCAATCAATACTATTTTTTTCTCAAATTCTGCTTTCTGAAATCCTATAACCATACCCTGTAAAAGCAATTCTTCATGATATTTCATATTTTCATAAAGAATATACTCTTCCCATTTTTCACTTTGAACAATCTTTTTAGCAATCTCTTTTAAAGCTGGGGTTCTTACACCTAAAATATTTTCACAACCGGGTATAAGTTTTTCATTAAATTTTTTATATTCATTTTCTGAAAGCTTTATAAGATTTTCTCTTATTTCAAATATCATACCTTTCCTTTCATAAATCAAGATAACACAAAAAGGACAGCTTATCACTGTCCTTTTATATATTTTTTTCTTAAGAACTATTATTTAGATGCGATTACTTTTTTTAATTCTTCAGCTAATAATGGAGCTATTTTGTTAGCATCTCCTACGATTCCTAAGTCAGCTATTCCGAATATTGGAGCATCTTTATCTTTGTTGATAGCTACGATATATTCAGATTCTTCCATACCTGCAACGTGTTGGATTGCTCCAGAGATTCCACAAGCAAAGTAGATGTCAGGTCTAACTGTTTTACCAGTTTGTCCAACTTGTCTGTCGTGTTCGATGTATCCAGCGTCAACAGCTGCTCTTGATGCAGATACTGTTGCTCCGATTTCTTTTGCAACAGCTTCAAGTGCTGCAAAGTTTTCAGCTGAACCGATTCCTCTTCCTCCAGAAACAAGTATTTTAGCTTCAGAAATATCAACTTTGTTAGCTGTTTCTTTAACTATTTGAACTACTTTAACTTTCATTTTAGAAGTGTCAAGAGTTACTGGGAAGTTTTCAACTTCTCCTTGTCTTCCTTCTTCTCTAGCTAATTTTTGCATAACTCCAGGTCTTACTGTAGACATTTGAGGTCTGTGATCTGGACATATGATTGTTGCCATAAGGTTTCCACCGAAAGCAGGTCTTGTCATTTCAAGTCCTTTAGTTTCTTCAGAGATTTCAAGTTTTGTACAGTCTGCTGTAAGTCCTGTTTTCATTCTTGAAGATACTCTTGGAGCAAGGTCTCTTCCTAAAGTTGTAGCTCCGAATAATACGATTTCAGGTTTTTTAGCATCGATTATAGCTTTGAATACTTGAGCATAAGCTTCTGTATCGTAAACTTCTAATCTAGCATTGTCTACTACTAATACTTTGTCTGCTCCATATTCGATAAGTTGTTGAGCAAGTCCACCAACATTATATCCTATTAAAGCAGCTGTAACAGGTGCATCTAATTTTGCAGCTAATTCTTTAGCTTTTCCGATTAATTCTAAACCTACGTTTTGAACTACCCCTTCTCTTTGTTCTGCGAATACTAATATTCCTTTATAATCTTTAAAATCCATTATCCTATCTCCTTTTTCCTAAGGTTTCTCGTTGTTAAACTAAATAACAAACTTTTCTTTTAATTTTTCCATAATTAAGTTAACTGCTGCTTTTGTATCAAGATCATCAAATACTTTACCAGCTTGTTTAGCTCCCTTAGTAAATGATTTTTTAACTTTAGTTGGAGAACCAGCAAGTCCGATTACTGCTGGGTCAACAGTTACATTGTCTGCTGTCCAAACTTCAACTTCTCTGTCGAAAGCTTCAACTATTCCTTTTACTCTCATATATCTTGGAGAGTTAGCTTCAGATAATACTGTTACTAGAGCTGGTAATTGAACATCTACTACATAGTATCCGTCTTCAACAACTCTTTTTATTCTTAATGAATTTTCATCTTTATTGTATTCCATTTCTTTTACATAAGATACTTGAGGTAATCCTAAGTGTTCAGCAATTTGAGGACCAACTTGTGCAGTATCTCCGTCAATTGCTTGTCTTCCTGCTATAATAAGATCTGCTTCTATGTTTCTTAATGCAGCAGCGATTGTGTTAGAAGTAGCAAGAGTATCTGCTCCTCCAAATTTTCTATCTGTTAATAGGATTGCTCTGTCAGCACCCATTGCATAAGCTTCTCTTAAGATAGCTTCTGCTTGAGGAGGTCCCATTGTAATAACTGTTACATGAGCTCCATATTTATCTTTTAATTTTAGAGCTTCTTCTAATCCACCTTTATCGTCAGGGTTCATGATACTAGGAACTCCATCTCTGATTAGTGTTCCTTTTACTGGATCTAATTTTATCTCAGTTGTATCTGGAACCTGTTTTATACAAACTACTATTTTCATCTTCCATTCCTCCATATATCCATTCATATATTTTTATTTCTTAAAATCAGTTTATTTTAAAAGGTTTCCTGCAATTACCATTCTTTGAACTTCTGAAGTTCCTTCATAGATTTCAGTTATCTTAGCATCTCTCATCATTCTTTCAACAGGATATTCTCTTGTGTATCCATATCCTCCGTGTAATTGAACAGCTTTAGTTGTTACTTCCATAGCTGTTTCAGCTGCAAATAGTTTTGCTCTTGCTGCATCTATTGTATATGGTAAGTGGTTGCTTTCTCTCCATGCTGCTTTATAAACAAGAAGTCTAGCTGCTTCTACTTTAACTTCAAGGTCAGCTAATTGGAATTGAGTGTTTTGGAATTTAGCAATAGCTTTTCCAAATTGTTTTCTTTCTTTTACGTAAGCAACTGTTTCATCAAGAGCTCCTTGAGCAAGTCCTAATGCTTGAGATGCGATTCCAATTCTTCCTCCGTCAAGAGTCATCATTGCAATTTTAAATCCTTTTCCAATTTCACCTAATAAGTTGTCTTTTGGAATTCTTGCGTCTTCAAATATTAATTCGCAAGTTGCTGATCCTCTGATTCCAAGTTTTTTCTCTTTTTTACCAATTGTGAATCCTGGAGTTCCAGCTTCAATTATGAAAGATGATATTCCTTTTAATCCTTTGCTTCTGTCAGTCATAGCAAATATTACATAAACATGAGCATATCCTGCGTTTGTTATGAATATTTTTGAACCATTGATTACCCATTCTTGAGTAGCTTCATCAAATACAGCAGTTGTTTGTTGTCCTGCAGCATCTGTACCTGCGTTTGGCTCAGTAAGTCCAAATGCTCCAATCCATTCTCCACTAGCTAATTTTGGTAAGTATTTTTGTTTTTGAGCTTCTGTACCGAATTTTAATATTGGCCAAGAACCTAATGATGTATGAGCAGAAACAACAACTCCTGTAGTTCCGCATACTTTTGATAACTCTTCTACTGCCATAGCGTACATTAAGTTATCTCCACCAGCTCCTCCATATTCCTTAGGAATAGGAATTCCCATTAATCCTATTTCAGCCATTTTTTTAACTGTTTCAACTGGGAATCTTTCTTCTTCATCTAGCTCTGTAGCTAAAGGTTTTACCTCTTTTTCAGCAAATTCTCTTATCATTTGTCTGAAAAGTTCATGTGTCTTAGGTACATTAAATTCCATTCTACTAATCCTCCTACTAGTCGTGTTAACTTTCTATTTTTTATTGAGTGTTTCCTGATGTGTTTCTACTTTTATACTTATTTAATTTCCGGCAGAGGCTCTAAACCTCTGCCGAGAATGTTGTAATCTTTTTTAATCTCTAAAGCTTAGATTCTTTTTAAGATTATAGAAGCTCCCATTCCTCCACCTATACATAGAGTAGCAAGTCCGTAAGTAACTTGTCTTCTTCTCATTTCATATGCAAGAGTTGTAAGGATTCTGTTTCCAGATGCTCCGATAGGGTGTCCTAGAGCGATTGCTCCTCCGTTTACGTTAGCTCTTTCAAGTATCCATTCTTTAGTTACTCCGTGATCTTCACAAAGTTGTTTGATAACTCCTAAAGATTGAGCAGCAAATGCTTCGTTTAATTCGAATAATTCTATATCAGTTAATTTTAATCCTGCTTTAGTAAGTACATCTTTAATTGCTGGAACAGGTCCCATTCCCATTATAGAAGGATCTACTCCACCTTGTCCTACTGCTACTATTTCAGCCATAGGTTTTAAGTTGTATTTTGCAACTGCTTCTTCAGATGCAAGAAGAGCTACTGATGCTCCATCGTTTAATCCAGATGCATTTCCTGCTGTTACTGAACCATCTTTTTTGAATGCTGGTTTTAATTTAGCTAGGATTTCTGGAGTTGATTTTCTGTTAGGGTGTTCATCTCTTGAGAAAAGAACTGTTTCTTTTTTAACTTTTACTTCAACTGGAACGATTTCTTCGTCAAATACTCCACCGTCAACAGCTGCTATAGCTTTTCTTTGAGAGTTCATTGCGAATTCATCTTGTTCTTCTCTTGTAAGTCCATATTTTTCTACTATATTTTCAGCAGTGATTCCCATGTGGTAATCATTGAAAGCATCTGTAAGACCATCTGTTACCATGTGGTCTTTCATTTTAAGATCTCCCATTTTGAATCCAGTTCTTACTGAAGCTGGTAATACGAATCCTGCATTAGACATAGATTCTACTCCTCCAGCTAGAATTAAGTTAGCTTCTCCAGCTTTTATTTCACTGTAAGCAAGGTTTACTGATTTAAGTCCGCTTCCGCAGATCATGTTTACTGAATAAGCAGGTACTTCTACTGGTACTCCACCTTTAACTGCTGCTTGTCTTCCTACACCTTGTTTATGTCCTGCATGTAATACATTTCCCATTACAACTTCGTCTAAGTCAGCTGGGTTGATTCCTGTTTCCTCTATAACTTTTTTTATAACTATAGCACCTAAATCTCCTGGTTCTATTCCTTTAAGACTTCCTAAAAAACTTCCTATAGGTGTTCTTTTTGCTGTTACTAAATATACTTTTGACATCAACATTCCTCCTGTTTGTATAATTTCTAAATCTTTAAAACTTAAAAACAAAAAAAATTAAACCGAGCATTATTAAAAATCTTTCTGTCTTTATGTAACCTATATATCTCTTATACTTCTTCAGCTTTAAGAAGTCAAGTAATTCATAACAAAGTTTTTGATATGATAATTTTTTTATCACTTTTTGGGCATATTTTGTTATAAAATTTAAGGTATTTAAAGGCTTTTTTTATTAAGGCAACTCTACCCCATTATTATATCCCCATTATAGTCTAAAATTCTTTATTTTAAAAATATATTCTATATATATATTAAAAAAATATTTTCGAATTTTTACTTTATGGTTATTTTTTAATCACTTTTATTATATTATTTATTATAAATATTTTAAAAAGATTTTTATTTTTTATTACGATTAATTTTTAATCTTTTTATAATTTTTTTTAGATTTTTTTTGGGTTTTTTTATAACTTTTTTTGATGTTTCATAAATTTTCCAAAAAATTTTTTAGATTTTTTTGCCTATTTTTTTCTTTCATATTCTCATATTATTGAAAAAAAGTTTCGGTTTTCTAACACTATTATTTTTTCATTCTTTTTTTGATGCAGTTCTTTATAAATATAAGTTTTTAAAAGAATTATGTGTTTTTTAAGACATTTTTTGTTTCACTTCTAAAAAAGCTTTATAAAAAATCATCTTTTAATTTTTCTATATGGTCATTTTAAAACCATAATCAGCTGATTTTTTATGATAAAAAGCCCGTGAAAAAACTCACAGGCTTTTTACTTTGTTACTGTTAACACTATTTAGTATAGTCGTAGAATCCTTTACCAGTTTTCATTCCTAGTTGTTTTCCTCTTACCATTTTTCTTAATAATGGATGAGGTCTGTATTTTGTATCTCCCATTTCAGCATATAGAACTTCCATAATAGCAAGACATACATCTAGTCCTATTAAATCTCCTAATGCTAATGGTCCCATTGGATGGTTTGCTCCAAGTTTCATTGCAGCGTCGATTCCTTCAACTGATGCAACACCGTCAGCATAGATTCCAACAGCTTCGTTTATCATAGGAATTAATATTCTGTTTACAACAAATCCTGCAGCTTCTTCAACTTGTACAGGAACTTTTCCTATTTCTTCAGATATAGCTTTTATTTTATCTACCATTTCAGCTGGAGTATTTAAACCTGCGATTACTTCTACAAGTTTCATAACTGGAGCTGGGTTAAAGAAGTGCATTCCAATAACTGGTCTGTCAAGTCCTGCACCTATTTCAGTTATTGAAAGAGATGAAGTGTTTGTAGCAAACATTGCTTCTGGTTTACAAATAGCTTGTAATTCTTTGAATGTTTGTTTTTTAATTTCCATATTTTCTATTGCAGCTTCAACTATTAAATCACAGTCTGTACATATTTCTTTTGTTCCTGTAGTGATTTTTGCTAATATTGCATCAGCAGCAGCTTGTTCCATTTTTCCTTTTGCTACTCTTTTTTCAAAACCTTTAGCTATTTTAGCTTTTCCGTTTGCTGCGAATTGCTCATTAATATCACATAGACAAACTTCATATCCTTCAGTTTGTGCAAATGCTTGTGCAATTCCTGATCCCATAGTTCCTGCTCCGATAATACCTACTTTCATTTTAATCCTCCTGAAATTTTTATTATTATTTGAACTTTGAATTTGTATTTTTATTTTTTATCTGTTTTTGAATCCTTCTACTTTTCTTTTTTCTAAGAAAGCTCCCATTCCTTCTCTTTGATCTTCTGTTTCAAAGCAGCTTCCGAATAATTTTTCTTCGATAACTATTGCTTCGTCCATTGGAGCATCAAGTCCGTCATTTATTGCTTTCTTACAAGCTCTTACTGCGATAGGAGCATTTTTAGCTATTTTTCCTGCTAATTTTTTAGCAGCTGGAAGTAATTCTTCTTGAGTGTAAACTGCATTTACAAGTCCTATTGCTTTAGCTTCTTCAGCTTTTACATTTACACAAGCATAAATCATCTCTTTAGCTTTTCCCGCTCCGATTAATCTTGCAAGTCTTTGAGTTCCTCCAAATCCAGGAGTTATTCCTAGACCAACCTCAGGTTGTCCGAATAAAGCGTTATCAGAACAAATTCTGATATCACAGCTCATAGCTATTTCGCATCCTCCACCAAGAGCGAATCCGTTTACTGCAGCTATAACTGGAATAGGGAAAGTTTCAAGTTTTCTGAAAACATCGTTTCCTTTTTTACCGAAAGCTTCTCCTTCTGCTTTAGTTAATGTACTCATTTCTGCAATATCTGCTCCAGCAACAAATGATTTTTCTCCTGCTCCTGTAAGGATAAGAGCTCTTGTTGCTTCTAAATCAACTGCATCAAGACAAGCGTTTAATTCATCAAGAACACCGCTGTTAAGAGCATTAAGTGCTTTTGGTCTGTTTATAGTGATAACACCTACAAACCCTTCTTGCTCATAAGTTATAAAATCCATGATATACCTCCTCGAGTGATACTACGAATCTCCCAAACTTTTTCATAGTCATCATAGTTATTTTTGTTTTTAAAAAGATTTTTAATACCTGCTTATTTATAGTTATACTTTTGTATCGAAATTAAGTCAAGATAATACTTTTATTTTTTAAATTTTGGCAGTTTTTTTATCTTTTTTTGAGCATTTATTAATATATTTAATCATTTTTTTGGGAACTATATATTTTTTTGATTTCACCTATGATTTTTGGTTATATTCATTATATCCCAAAAATTCTAATTTTGAAAATATATTTTTTATATATTCTAAAATCTTTGTACTAACTTTTAGATTATATGTTTATTTATTAACCATTTTTATAAACCATTGTATTTATTATTTTATAGATATTTTTTGATATTTTTTAGGTCATTTTTTTACCATTTTATACAAATTTTTAACTGGAATTTTATATTTTTTTAAAAAATGAGCTTTTTTATTCTCTAAATTTCCTAATAATTTTAAAAGCTCCGGAATTTTCACCGGAGCTTTTATATTAAATTTACTATTTTACTTCTTCCATTTCTATCGCTTTTTTAGGACATTTAGAAGCACAAATTCCACAACCTACACATTTAGCAGGATCAACTTTGTGTTTTTCTTTTAATGCACCTTCGATAGCTGATACTGGACAGTTCTTAGCACAAATTGTACATCCTATGCATTTATCTTCAACGATTACTGCTTTTTTAGGAACTACAAGACTGTTTATTGCTTTTGTAGGACACTTAGTAGCACATAATCCACATTGAATACATTTAGCAGGATCAATTTTAGCAAGATTGTTTTCAACTGTTATTGCACCTACAGGACAAGCCTTAGCACACATTCCACAACCTATACAAGCTGTTTTACAATTCTTTCTTGCATCTGCACCTTTGTCTTTTGAAGAACAAAGAACATTAACTTTTTGAGGTTGAGGAAGCATTGCAATTACAAGCTTAGGACAAGCTTTTGAACAAGCACCACAAGATACACACTTATCTTCATCAATATGAGCAATTCCATCAACAATAGAGATTGCACCTACAGGACATACTTTTACGCAGTCCCCTTTTCCAAGACAAGCATAAGCACAAGATTTTTCTCCTGCTGCATATATATTCATAGCAGCACAAGTTTTTATCTCTCCTCTGAAGTTATATTTTTCTACTGCATTTTCATGTTTTCCTTGGCAAAGAACTCTTGCAACAATTTTAGGACCATCTGAAGCTTCAGCTGTCATTCCCATAATATCACAAATTTTATCTGCCACTGCTTTACCGCCTGGAGCACACATATTAGGTTTTGCTCCTTTATTTACAACTGCATCTGCATATCCTCCGCATCCTGGGAATCCACATCCTCCACAGTTTGCTCCTGGCAGACATGCTGTTATCGCTGATACTCTTTCATCAACCTGTACCTCAAATTTTTTAGAGGCAAAGGCTAAGAATAATCCCATAGCTAATCCTGTAACTCCAAGAATAACTACAGCTATTAATATTTCATTTCCCATAATAACCTCCAAAATTTATATTTGCATTCCGGCAAATCCCATGAATGCCAAAGCCAGACAAGTTGCTGATAAAAATGCTATCGGTACACCTTGGAATGGTTTTGGAATATCAGAAAATTCTATTCTTTCTCTGACACCTGCAAGTAAAATAAGAGCAAGTGTAAATCCTATCGCTGCTGATGCACCGTTTACAACTGTTTCAATAAAGTTATATCCTTCTTGAATGTTTAAGATTGCAACTCCAAGAACAACACAGTTTGTTGTTATAAGAGGAAGATAAACCCCAAGAGCATTGTAAAGGTTTGGCGACATTTTTTGAATTGCCATTTCAACAAATTGAACTAATGAAGCTATTATCAAAATGAACATTATTGTTTGTAAATATTCAAGACCAAAAGGAACAAGCATATATTGATATATTAACCAAGTAACAGCTGATGCTATTGATATAACGAATATGATTGCCATTCCCATTCCGATAGATGATTCAACTTTTTTAGAAACTCCCATGTATGGACAAATTCCAAGAACTCTACCGAAAACATAGTTTTGAATAAAGATTGAAGTTATAATTATACTAAATAATTTTGCTAAATCCACTTAACTATACCTCCTTCTTTTGTTTTAGGTAATTTTGGAACGCAATAACACAAGCTATTGTTAAGAATCCACCTGGTGGTAATATAAATATTAATGCAGGTTGCCAGTTTGCAGGAGTAATAACTATATTGAATATAGAACCATTTCCTAAAACTTCTCTGATCATTCCTAAGATTGTAAGAGCTAGTGTAAATCCAAGTCCTGATCCGATACCGTCAAACATTGAATCTATTACACTGTTTTTAGAAGCAAAACTTTCTGCTCTTCCTAAAACTATACAGTTAACAACGATTAGAGGTATGTATAACCCTAATACTTTGTATATATCTGGAGTAAATGCTTCCATAAGCATTTGAACTATTGTAACAAGAGAAGCTATTATCATGATAAAAGCAGGTATTCTTACTTTATCAGGAATAACTTTCTTGAATACTGATATTAATATGTTTGAAAATATAAGAACTGCTGTAGTAGCAAGTCCCATTGACATTCCGTTTATTGCAGAACTTGATGTTCCCAATGTAGGACAAAGTCCTAGTAGAAGAACAAGAACAGGGTTTTCTTTTATCATACTGTTAAATAATATTCCAATTTTACTTTTTGCCATTATTTTCTCACCCCGTTTTCAAAAGCTGTTAGAGCTCTTTGAATTCCTGTGTAAACAGCTGTAGGAGATACTGTAGCTCCCGCAAATGCGTCAGCTGCTTTTGTAAATTGATAAGACTTATCTGTTCCTATCCAGTGTTTTTGCCACTCTTCACCAGAAATTTTTGCTCCTAATCCTGGAGTTTCTTGGTGGTTCATTATGCTTAAACCTGTAACTTTTCCATCAAGTCCTACTCCTAGAGAGAAGTCTATGTTAGCTGCATAACCACCTTGGTTTACAACAACAACATATCCCACTGTATTTCCATCAGCATCTAGTCCAGGTATAAATTTTAAACCTTCAGACATAACTGCTTTAGATTCATCAAATGATTTTGCAAGAGGTACAACAGCTGTTCTGGCTGCATTTTCTGCTTTTACTTTATTGTCAGCAATAACCCCTTTTGTCATTCCGTTTACACCTGCAAGAAGTCCGGCACAAACGGCTGCGATAGCTAAAAGAACAGAACCATAGTGTACAAATCTATTTCTTTCCATCAGCTTTCACCTCCCCGAATTTCTTAGGCATTGTGTATCTGTTAATTAAAGGTGTAACACCATTCATTATTAATATTGAGAAAGCTGTTCCTTCAGGATATCCACCTTTCATTCTGATAAGTGCAATTAAAGCTCCTATACCAAAAGCATAAATAATTTTTCCTTTTGGAGTAACTGGACTTGTAACCATATCAGTTGCCATGAAGAATGCTCCAAGCATAAGTCCTCCAGAAAGAACATGCATTAATGGATCTCTTCCTGCTATTCCTGTAAATACTGCAACAGTAGCAATTATAATAAGAGGCATTTTCCAATCTATTTGTTTTTTATAAATTAGATAAGCTCCACCTATTAAAAGTGCAAGTGCTGAAGTTTCTCCTAAACATCCACCCATTTTTCCGATTAAAGCTTGAACATAAGGATTTCCTTCTCCTATAAGGATTTCAGGTATTCCTCTCTTCATAGCATCAAGCATTGTAGCCCCTGCCATACCGTCAAGAGTGAAGGAAGTGATAGCTACAGGCCAAGAAGCCTGAACAAATGCTCTTCCTACAAGTGCAGGGTTAAATACATTTTGTCCTAACCCTCCAAATAACATTTTTCCAAGAGCGATAGATACAACTGCACCTATTGCTACATATTGAAGTCCCATTCCTACAGGGATTACAAATGCAAATAAAATTCCTGTTACAATAGCACTTCCATCATGAAGTGTACATTCTACTTTTCTTATTTTATTAAATACCATTTCTGTAAGCATACAGAATATTACTGAAACTGCTGTTACTATTAATGCTCTTGTTTTAAATACATAAACTGCCATTAAAAGTGCAGGTACTAAAGCAATAATAACATCAAGCATTACTTTGTCAACTGTTTCCGATGTTCTTATGTGAGGTGATGGCCCCATATTATATACTTTTGACACTTTTGTTCCTCCTATCTCCTAAAGATTTTTATTTCATAGCTCTTAACTTAGCTTTTCCAATTTTGATAGCTTCAGTTAATGGTCTGTTTGCTGGGCAGATATAAGCACATGAACCACATTCTATACAGTCCATAAGATTATATTGTTTTAAATCTTCCCAGTGCTCTTTTACTGCAAGTCTTGCATACATGAATGGTACTAAATGCATTGGACATACATCAACACATTTTCCACAGCTGATACAAGCTTGAGGTTTACAGTAATTAGTTTCCTCTTTAGTCAGTGCTAAAAGTCCTCCAGTTCCTTTTATTACTGGAACTTCTTCTGTAAATTGTGCCATACCCATCATAGGTCCACCCATAACAAGTTTGTCTATTTTTTCTCTGTCTACTCCACAGTAGTCTAAAAGTTCAGAGAAAGGTGTTCCTATAACTACTTTTATATTTTTAGGTTCTTTTATTGCTTTTCCTGATACAGTAACTATTTTTTCGATTAATGGTTCACCATGAACTATTCCTCTGTAGATAGCTGCTGCTGTTCCTGTATTTTGTACAACTACTCCAACAGATGCAGGAAGTTTTCCAGAAGGAACCTCTCTGTCTAAAACTGCTTTTATAAGTTGTTTTTCTCCTCCTTGAGGATATTTTGTGTGAAGAGGCATTACTTCAATACCTGTTCCTTCACAAGCTTTTTTCATACTTGCAATGGCTTCTGGTTTGTTTTCCTCAATACCGATTACTGCTGTATTGATTCCAAGAATTTTTTTAATAATTTTTATTCCTTCAACTATTGCCATTGGATCTTCAAGCATAAGTCTGTTGTCAGAGTTAAGGTAAGGTTCACACTCTGCCCCGTTAAGAACTAATGTATCAATCTTAGTATCTTTTGGCGGATTAAGTTTAATATGAGTAGGGAAACTTGCTCCCCCTATTCCTACAATACCTTTTTCTCTTATCATTTTTAATAGATCTTCAACTGAAGCATCCTGCCAGTTTTCAATCTTTTCAAGCTCACACCATTCATCATTTCCATCATTTTCAATAACTACAGTGTTTGCTTTTCCCATAAGAGGGAATACTCTCTGCTCAATTCTTTTTACTGTTCCGCTTACAGGTGAGTGGATAGTAGTAGACATAAATGCCTGAGAATCTGCAATCTTTTGTCCCTTTAGAACTTTATCTCCAACTTTAACAATTGGATCTAATGGGGCTCCGATGTGTTGCTGTAATGGTATATATACCATTTTTGGTGATGCCATTTTTTCTGTTGCCTTTTCAGCTGTTTGGGCTTTGTTATCAGGTGGATGAACTCCGCCTCTGAATCCAACAAAATTCATACAAACTCTCCTTCCTTAAACTTAAATTTATATTTTCTGTTTAATAAAATATATTGTTAAAAACTTTTCCTCACTGTACAGTTTAGCACAATTACCTCTTTTTAACAATAGTTTTTTCGCACTTAACGACCATTTTTGTATCATTTTTTATTATAAAGTTGCATTATTTTTTCTATTTTTTCTCCTTCCAAAAGAGCAAGGGTCATTTTAGATGCTCTCTCAATCCCCTCTTTTACTTCACTTTCGTCCTCTTTTGAAAATCTTCCTAAAACGAAGCCAACAGTTTTATCTTTTCCTCCACTTGCTCCGATTCCAAATTTTATTCTTAAAAATTTTTCTCCAACATGAGAAATAATAGATTTTATTCCATTATGTCCTCCTGCACTTCCCTTTTCTCTTATTCTAAGTTTTCCTACAGGAAGGGACATATCATCATATATTACAACCATCTCTGTTTCAGGATCAATCTTATAAAAATTAAGAACTTGAATGATTGAATCTCCACTTAGATTCATATATGTTTGAGGTTTTAAAAGAAGAACTTTTTCTCCTCTATAATTTCCTTCCCCTACAAGTCCTTTAAATTTTTCTTTAAAATCATAAATTTTAAGCTCTTTTGAAAGCTCGTCTATAACCATAAATCCTAGATTATGTCTTGTATTTTCATACTCTTTTCCAGGATTTCCAAGTCCTACTATTAACTTCATTCAATACTCCTAATTTTGTAAATATGTTCTTTTTCAAGGTAAAAGGCTGATAAAAATCAGCCTTTTAAATATTTATTAACAATTTGCACAGAAATGTTTTGCAAGTCCTCCCAAAGATGTTTCTCTATATTCTTCTTTCATATCTCTTCCTGTTTCACCCATAGTTATTACAACTTCATCAAAAGATACACTGTGTTGTCCATCTGTATAAAGAGCATAGTTTGCTGTATCAAGAGCTTTTGCTGCAGCAGAAGCATTTCTTTCTATACAAGGGATTTGAACATATCCTCCTATTGGGTCGCAAGTAAGTCCTAAATTATGCTCAAGAGCCATTTCAGCAGCATATTCTATCTGCTCAAGTGTTCCTCCCATAATAAATGCTGCCATTCCTGCAGCCATTGCACAGGCTGTACCTACTTCTGCCTGACATCCTGCTTCAGCACCTGAAATACTTGCATTTTCTTTAACTATGTTTCCTAAAATTCCTGCTACTGCAAGAGCTTTTACAACTTCTTTATCATCTAGATGAAAAGCTTCTTTAAGAGTATAAAGAGTTCCGGGAATGACACCTGCTGCACCACAAGTAGGAGCTGTAACAACTCTTCCTCCTCCGGCATTTTCTTCAGAAACAGCCAGTGTATAAGCAAATAGTTTTCCTCTGAACTGTCTTACTTTTCCTTCAGATCTTGATCTTCTGTAGAAAGTTTGAGCTCTTCTCTTTAAACCTATACTTCCAGGAAGAACTCCCTCTTTATTTATTCCTCTTTCAACAGCTTCTTTCATAGCTGTCCAGATTTCAAGAAGAAAATCTTCAATATCATCATCTTCATAGGAAATTACATATTCCCATAATTCTTTCTTATTGTCCTTACACCATGTCATAATGTCATCCATTTTTTTCAAAGGATAAACCGTTGAATTTGAGTATCTTCCTTGTCCCTCTTCAACTATTGTTCCCCCTCCTACAGAGAATACAAGCCAGTTTTTTATCTCATTTCCTGCCTCATCATAGGCAAAAAATCTCATACCGTTTGTATGGAATGGATGAACCACTTCAGGCTTCCACACTATCTCTGTTTTCACAGGTTCCAAAGTTTTTTCAATTATCCAGTCTGTAAGATGTCCTTTTCCAGTAAGTGCAAGAGAACCATATAGTTCTACTTTGTAAGATACTGCATTCGGAGTTTCTCCCTTAAATCTTCTTGCTGCTCTTTCAGGCCCCATTGTATGAGAACTTGAAGGTCCATTACCTATTTTAAACAACTCTTTTAAAGAATCCATTTTTCCTCCTTAAACCTATCTGTACATTGTAATATTTTTCAGAAAAATCAGACTATTGTCTGATTTCTCCCATATATTTTGTTCTTACTAAATTAAGTACTTTATCAATTACTTTTGTGATATCCTCTTCTTTTAAAGTTCCCACTTTATTTCTAAGAGTAAGACTTATTGCAACAGATTTTTTACCTGCTTCTATATGCTCACCTTTGTAGATATCAAAAAGTTCTACTGTTTCTATAAAGTCTGATATTTTCTTAATTGCATCTATCATATCCCCAACAAGTACGCTGTCATCAAGAACTATTGCAAGATCTCTTGTTACTTCAGGATATTTTACAATTCTTTCATATTTAAATTTCTTGCTCATATATTGTTTTAAAAGAGAAAGATTGATTTCAGCAACATAAGCTCTCTCTTTTGTAATATCCATTTTTTCTGCAATATCAGGATGAATTTCTCCAAATGTTCCTACAACAAGTTTTCCTATTTTAATATCAGCTGCTCTTCCTGGGTGGAAATTAGAATTTGCTGTTCTTTCTAGTTTATATTTTTTAACTCCAACAAGTTCTAGATACTCTTCTACATATCCTTTCAGCATATAGAAATCATAAGCTTCAGGTTTTGCATCCCAAAGAGATTTACGATCTCTTCCGCAGATACCAATTGCAATATGCATATCTTCTTGAGCAAGTTCTTCAGCTTTTTTGAATACTTTTGCTACTTCAAATATTTTTATTGAATCTTGGTTTCTGTTAAGATTTTCTTTTATATTGTTAAGAACGCTCCATAAAAGTGTAGGACGCATCATTCCCATTGTTTCAGCAATAGGGTTTTTAATCATTATTACTTCATCGTCCATTTTTATAAACTCTTTTACAGCCTTGTCGATAAAGCTGTAGTTTATAACTTCTTGAAGTCCTATCTTAGCAAGAATATGTCTTGACTCATCCATAAGTCTTATTGGTTCTGCTTTTATTCCTGCTTTTATATCTTCAACAGGCATTTTGTTTTCAATATTTTCAAAACCATACATTCTGATTATCTCTTCATAAAGATCTGCACTTCTTGTTAAATCTTGTCTGTAGCTTGGAGGGATAATAACTGCTGTTTCCTGTCCTAAAGATTTTACTTCAAGACCTAAGTTTGTAAGTATTCTTGCTACTTCTTGTGAATCTATATCTTTTCCTGCAAATTTTCTGAATTTTTTAATATCAAGAGGAATTTCTATTTTTTGATATTTAGATACATACACATCTTTAGCCTTTCCTACTATATTTCCTTCTGCAATTTCGTAAATAAGGCTTGATATTCTGTCAAGAACTTCTGGAACATTTTCAATATCTGTTCCTCTTTCATTTCTGTATCCTGATTCACTTGTTATTCCAAGTTTTTTACCTGTTTTTCTTATATTTTCAGGTGTAAAGTATGCTACTTCAATGAATATATCTTTAGTTTCATTTGTAATTCCGCTGTCAAGTCCTCCCATGATACCTGCTATTGACATAGGTTTTACAGCATCAGCAATTACAAGTTCTCCGTCAAGTTCAACTTCATCTCCCATAAGAGTAACAAGTTTTTCACCTTTTTTAGCAGCTCTTATGATAATTGTTTTATCTTCTATCTTACTTAAATCATATGTGTGAATAGGCTGATTGTATTCAAACATTACAAAGTTTGTTGCGTCAACTATGTTGTTGATTGGGTTTAGCCCCATAGCTTTTATTCTTCTTTTCAGCCATTCAGGAGATTCTTTTACAGTTATGTTTTTCATAACTCTTCCTGCAAATCTTCTGCATCTTTCTTTATCTTCTATCTCTATTTTTACATTGTTTGTTGCATCTTCAAGAGTTTCAAACAGATCATAAGAAGGATATTTTACCTTTCTTCCATAATAAGCTGCAATCTCTCTTGCAATACCTATATGTGAAAGACAGTCAGGTCTGTTAGGTGTAATTTCAAGTTCAAATACTACATCATTAAGCCCTGCATATTTTCTGTATTCCTCTCCTATTGGTGCATCTTCAGGAAGAATGATTATCCCTGAAGAGTTGCTTCCTGTTCCAAGCTCTGTTTCTGAGCAAAGCATACCAAATGATTCAACATCTCTGATTTTACTTTTTGCTATTTTAAAATCTCCAGGAAGAACTGCCCCTATTTTTGCAACAACAACTTTATCTCCTAGTTTATGGTTTGGTGCTCCGCAAACTATTTGAAGAGGTTCTCCTTCACCAATATCTACCTTTGTAAGAGTAAGTCTGTCAGAGTTAGGGTGTTTTCCATACTCAACAATCTTTCCTATTACAACATTATCAAGGTGTTTTCCTTGCTCCTCTATAGCTTCAACTTCTTGACCTATCATAGTCAGTGCATTTTCAAGCTCTTTTACATCTTCTTTTATATCTACATATTCCTTAAGCCATTCTAATGAAATTAACATTATATCTCCACTCTCCTACTTAAATTGTTTTAAAAATCTCATATCATTTTCAAAGAATGCTCTTAAATCATCTATTCCGTGTCTAAGCATAGTTATTCTCTCTATACCTACTCCAAAAGCAAATCCTGATACTTCATCAGCTTTATATCCAACAGCCTCAAGTACAGCAGGGTCTACCATTCCGCATCCCATGATTTCAAGCCATCCACTTCCTTTACATACTCTGCATCCTTTTCCTTTACAGATAACACATTCCACATCCATCTCAGCACTAGGCTCTGTGAATGGGAAGAAGTGAGGTCTGAATCTTACTTTTGTTCCATCTCCAAATACTTTTGTTACAAGTTCTGTAAGAATTGCTTTAAGATTAGCAAAAGAGATGTTCTCTCCTATCATAAGTCCCTCCATTTGATGGAACATAGGTGTGTGAGATACATCATAGTCAGGTCTGTATACCTTACCAGGACAAACCATTCTGAAAGGAGGTTTATGCTCCAGCATATATCTTACTTGAACAGGTGATGTTTGAGTTCTAAGTACAACATCATCAGAGATATAGAAAGTATCTGTTATATCTCTTGACGGATGTGATTCAGGAATATTAAGCATATCAAAGTTATATTTTACATATTCAACTTCAGGCCCGTCAGCAACATCAAATCCCATATCCATAAATGTCTTTTTCAAAAGATCTGCTGTTTCAGATATAGGGTGTATGCTTCCTTGACTTGTTTTCTTTCCTGCAAGAGTAATATCAATTACCTCTTCCTCAAGTTGTTTTGCCTTTAATTCTTTTGTTATTTCTATTTTCTTTCCTTCAAGAATCTCTGTTATTTCATTTCTTACTTCATTAAGAAGCTGTCCGATAACAGGTCTTTCTTCAGCAGACAGATTTTTCATACCTTTAGAAATTTCAGTCAACTGACCTTTTTTTCCAAGATATTTAACTCTTAAATCTTCTATTTCCTGAAGTGTTGAAGAGTTCACAATTTCTTGTCTTGCTTCATTTTTCAATAAAGATAATTTATCTTTCATTTTTCCTCCCACATAAGATTAATCCAAATTTTTATGTATAAATTTAATTTTTTTGCCTTCTTCTATTTCTATTACTCCGTAACTCTTATTTAAAACCGCTCCGGGATTGAATAAAGTTACTCTTTTATTCTCTGAACAATATGGACTGTGGGTATGACCAAAAACAACAATATCTGCTCCCTCTTCATATCCTTTTTCCTCTATAAGTGAATAGTCCCTTTTTACCCCGTAAAGATGACCGTGAGTCAGAAAGATTTTTACTCCTTCTAACTCAACTGTCATTTGATCCTTGGTTTTATAATCATCATAGTCGCAGTTTCCTCTGACTATGTAAAATTTTATCTCTGGAAATATATGCTCCATATCCAGAGCATCACTGGAACAGTCCCCTGAAAATAACACTACATCTGGACGCTCCCATTTACAAGCTTTATAAAATCTTTCAAAACACCCGTGAGTGTCTGACACTGCAAGTATTTTCATATTTTAACCTATCCTGTCATTATAAAATATTACGCAATGAAAAGTGTAGTTTCAACATCTTCCATTATTTTTACTCCAAGTTTTTTAGTTATCTTTTCAAACATATAAGAGTTGCTTAGGTTACCCATAATAAGTATGTCTTCCTCTTTACAGATATCTAAAAATTCTTGTGATTCACCTTTTTCAAATTTCTTAGATGTTACTTTTATACCTTTTCCTCTCATGAAAACATTCAGATAGTTTTCATGTCCTTCTTCTTCCTCATCTGGATCCCCATGTTTTTGAGGATCTCTAAGTTCAAGAGATGTTATCTCTTTCACATCTGTAAATATGTTGATAAATCTTTGGAAACTTTTATTTACTTTTGTTCCGTCATCGTTTGAAATAGCTATTTTATCAAATTTTATAACTTTATCTCTCACAACAAATATAGGTTTAAAGAATCTTTTTAAGATAACAATCAAATCTTCTGAAAACTTATCCTCTTTTTCGATAAGAAGAATGTCTGATTTTTTTAACTCCTCTATGACTATCTCTGGAGTTATTCCAAATTTTACTTCAAGTTCTTCATTAACACCTTTTTCTTCAAGCTGTTTTTTTATATTGGCAATCTCTTGCTCTTCATAACGATTCCACTCTTCATTTATTCCTGCAATCATAGGTTCTAGCATGATACCGTCCACTGCATTTGGAAGAAATTCTTTTTTTCTCACATCTCTTACATGAAGGGGTCTGATTGAAAAACCAAAATTATCTCTCAGATATACAGCACTGTCAATAAGATTTTCTCTGTTGTAACCATTTCCTAACACTAAAAGTACATTTCTTTCCATAGATACCACATCCTTTTTAGTTTTCCTCTGAGTCTTCTAATCCTTGTTCACTTTCAAATTGCATTTCCTCATCTTCATCTTCAAAAGTGTTTAGAAATTTATTTTCAAAGTCATCTTTTTCATTTTCAGACATTGATTGTGTATTTGTGCTTTCCAGAACTTCATCGTCAGCTCTGTCTTCTAATATCTTTTCTTCATCTTTTTCACTTTTTACTTTTGCAATTGCCACAACTTTTTCTCCGTCAGAGATTCTCATAACTTTTACTCCCTGAGCTGCTCTTCCGTAGATTGAAACAGAATCAACCGGAGTTCTTATAACCACTCCTGAAGATGTAATAACCATAAGTTCCTCATCATCTCTCACTGGTTTTACCTCTACTATATCTCCTGTTTTTTCGTTGCACTTAAGGTTTATAACACCTTTTCCTCCTCTTCCCTGCAGAGGATATTCATTTACTCTTGTTCTCTTACCAAATCCATTTTCTGTTACTGTAAGGATTGTTTCTTCATCATTTTTGATAAGAAGTCCTGATACAACGCTATCCCCTTCTCTTAAAGTGATACCTTTTACACCTGTTGTATTTCTTGTCATACTTCTTACTTCACTTGTTCTGATTCTTATAGAATGTCCTTTTTTAGTTGCAACAAACAGCTGATCATTTTCAGAGCTGACAACTCCTACAAATATTAAGTCATCGTCCTCTCTAAGTTTTATAGCTTTTATTCCTGCACTGTTTATGTTTTGGAATTCCATAAGATTTGTTTTCTTAATTGTTCCATCTTGAGTTAAGAAAAGAACTTCTTTAGTCTTAGTGAACTCTCTTATTTTTATAGTAAATCTTACTTTTTCATTTTCTTGAAGCTTGATTATATTTTCAATCAGCTTACCTCTTGCCTGTTTTGAGCTTTCAGGAATTTGATATGCTTTCAGATTGAATACTCTTCCTTTATTTGTGAATATCATCATGCTGTCAAGTGTAGACATAACCTCCATATCCTGTACGAAGTCATCTTCCACTGTATGTTGTGTTGATACCCCTTTTCCGCCTCTCTTTTGAGATTTGTACTTATCAAGCTCTATTCTTTTTACATACCCTTTATTTGTTATAGTTATAAGTACCTTTTCATCTTTTATAAGGTCTTCCATATCTATGTCAAGTCTTTCATTTTCAATACTTGTTCTTCTTGGGTCGTTATATTTTTCTTTAAGATCTGTAAGTTCGTCTTTCATTATTCCGTAAATTTTATTTTCATCTGCAAGAATCTCTTTTAATTCTTTTATTTTTATTTCTAATTCTTGGAATTCCTGCTCGATTTTTTCTCTTTCAAGACCTGTTAATCTTTGCAGTTTCATATCCATAATTGCTTTTGCCTGAGTTTCAGAAAAAGCATATTTTTCTATTAAAGCATCTTTAGCTTCGTTTCCATCTTTAGAAGCTCTTATCAGCTCAATTATTCTGTCTATATTTTCAAGAGCGATTCTGAATCCTTGTAAAATATGATCTCTTTTTTCAGCTTTGTCCAAATCATATCTTGTTCTTCTTGTAATTACTTCAAATCTATGTTTCATATATTCTTCCAAAATCTGTTTCAGATTAAGGACTTTTGGAACATTATTTACAAGAGCAAGCATTATTATACCAAATGTACTTTGAAGATCTGTATATTTATAAAGTTTATTAAGAACTAATTCTGGTTCTTCCCCTCTTTTAAGTTCTATAACAATTCTTATTCCCTCTCTGTCTGATTCATCTCTTAAATCAGAAATTCCTGTAAGTTTTTTCTCTCTTACAAGGGCTGCTATTCTCTCAATAAGAGCAGCTTTATTCAGCTGATAAGGTATCTCTTTAACTATAAGAGATATTCTTCCGCTCTTAGATTCTTCTGTTTCTATTCTTCCTCTTACTCTTATTCTCCCTCTTCCAGTTGCATAAGCTTCTCTTATCCCCTTAGTTCCATCAATGATTCCTCCTGTTGGGAAATCAGGACCTGGAATATATTCCATAAGTTCATCTGCTGTTATATCTCTGTTGTCTATAAGAGCAAGTGTTCCGTCTACAAGTTCTCCAAGATTATGAGGAGGAATATTTGTTGCCATTCCTACTGCTATTCCTGTTGAACCGTTAAGAAGCAGATTTGGAAGTTTTGCAGGAAGAACTATAGGCTCATCCAGAGAGTCGTCAAAGTTCTTTCTGAAATCAATTGTATCCTTATCTATATCTTCAAGAAGCTCACTTGTGATTTTTTTCATTCTAGCTTCTGTGTATCTCATTGCTGCTGCAGAATCTCCGTCTATAGAACCAAAGTTTCCATGTCCGTCTACAAGTTCATATCTGTAGTTAAAATCCTGTGCCATTCTTACCATTGTATTATAAACAGCAGAATCTCCGTGAGGGTGATACTTACCTAACACTTCCCCTACGATTCTGGCAGATTTTTTATATGCTTTATCGTAAGTCATACCCATTTCATTCATGGCAAAAAGTATTCTTCTATGTACCGGCTTAAGTCCGTCCCTTACATCTGGAAGAGCACGGCTTACAATAACACTCATGGAGTAATCCAAGTAGGATTCCTTCATCTCATCTTCTATATATCTGTTAATTATGTTAGACATTCTTTAATTTCCTCCCTACAATATACAGCTCTCAACTATATATCCAAGTTTTTAACAAATTGCGCTCCATTTTCAATAAACTGTCTTCTTGGCTCTACTTTATCTCCCATAAGTTTATCAAAAATCATATCAGCTTCTCTGGCGTCATCAATTTTTACCTGATAGAAAGTTCTTGTATCAGGATCCATTGTTGTTTCCCAAAGTTGTTCAGGATTCATCTCTCCCAGCCCTTTGTATCTTTGAAGAGCATATCTTTTGCTGTCCCCTTCAAGATTATCCACAATGAATTTAAGTTGTTTGTCGTCATAAGCATACTGAATAGTTCTTCCTGCTGTAACCTTGTATAAAGGCGGCTGTGCTATATACACATTTCCATTATGAAGAAGTTCCGGCATATATCTGTAGAAGAATGTCAGAAGAAGAGTTCTTATGTGAGCTCCGTCAACATCGGCGTCTGTCATAAGTATTATCTTTCCGTATCTCAATTTTGATATATCAAAATTTTCTCCCATTCCTGCACCAAAAGCTGTTATCATAGCTCTTATCTCTGCATTTTCAAGAGCCTTGTGAAGTCCTGCTTTTTCAACATTAAGTATTTTTCCTCTAAGAGGAAGAATAGCCTGAAACTTTCTGTCCCTTCCTTGTTTTGCTGAACCTCCTGCTGAATCTCCCTCAACTATATAGATTTCACATTCATCAGGATTTTTTGATGAACAGTCAGCAAGTTTTCCAGGAAGTGAACCTACTTCAAGAGCTGATTTTCTAAGCACAAGCTCTCTCGCTTTTTGTGCTGCCTCTCTTGCTCTTTTTGAATTTAATACCTTATCTATGATTACTTTTGTATCTCCAGGAGTATCTTCAAGGAACATTTTAAGTTGTGTTCCTACTATATTTGATACAATTCCTGTTACCTCTGAGTTTCCTAATTTTGTTTTAGTCTGTCCTTCAAACTGAGGTTGTGCTATTTTTATTGAAACGATTGCTGAAAGCCCCTCTCTTATATCTGATCCTTGAAGCTTTCCATCTCTTTCTTTTATAAATCCTTGTGCCTTACCTACATCATTTATCACTCTTGTAAGAGCAGTTCTGAATCCACTTACGTGAGTTCCACCTTCAATAGTGTGAATATTATTTACAAACGAATAAACATTTTCTCTTTGATTTGTATTGTAAAGCATAACAGCTTCCACAACTACTCCGTCAGCTTCCCCAGACATATATATAGGTTCTTTAATAAGGGCTGTATTATCTTTTTCAATATCCTTTATGAAATCGATTATTCCCCCTTCAAATTTTAAATCAGCTACAACATTTGGATCTTTTCTTTTATCTGTAAGAATTATTCTAAGTCCTTTGTTAAGATAAGCAAGTTCTTTTAATCTTGTATCTAAAGTTTCAAAATTATATATTAAAGTTTCAAAAATTTCATAGTCAGCTTTAAATCTTACTTTTGTTCCTGTAACTGTTGTATCTCCTATTGTTTTAACAGGTGCTTCAGGAACTCCTCTGTTATATCTTTGATACCATATTTTTCCATCTCTCTGTACTTCCACTTCAAGCCATTCTGAAAGAGCATTTACTACTGATACCCCAACTCCGTGAAGTCCTCCAGAAACCTTATAGTTATCATTTTCAAATTTTCCTCCAGCATGAAGCACTGTAAGTACTATCTCAAGAGCCGATTTACCATATTTTGGGTGTATCCCTGTAGGAATTCCCCTACCGTTATCTATTACTTCGATAATATTATCAGGAAGGACATTAACAATTATTTTGTCGCAATACCCGGCAAGTGCCTCGTCAATAGAGTTGTCCACTATCTCCCACACTAAGTGGTGAAGCCCTCTCTCTGATGTTGTTCCGATATACATTCCCGGTCTTTTTCTGACTGCTTCCAGCCCTTCCAAAACCGTAATGTTCTCTGCTTGATAATTACTCATTATTTATTACCCTCCAAAATATTCTTTATTAATACTTATTAAGTGCAGTTCTGTTTTCTCCTCTGCACTGAGGACAAGTGTCCTCCATACCCAAAAAAATTCTTCCACACTCTCTGCATCTCTTATACTCTGTATTTTTTAAAAGATATTCCTCTCTTTTTTTAGCAAGAGCTGCAAGATATTTTATACTCTCTTCCACAGACATATTTTTAGTCTTATGGTCCTCAAAAACTCTTTTAGGAGCTTTGTCTATTTCAATAATATTGTCCCCTCTCTCAATCTTAGCATGAATATCTATTTTTCTTACTCTATACTTTATATCTTTTACATATTTTCCATTAAGTAATTTTTCGATTCTTGCTAAGTAAGCTCTCTTTTTCATTTCCATAGCATGAAGATAGATTGAATTTTCAACAGCTGTATATAAAATTTCATCTTTAATGCCAAGAGGCTCGGATTTTACAGCAAGTTCATCTGCTATAGACTCCCATGCTCCTTTTATCATAGATATTCTCAAAAGTGAGCTTTTGGAAACAGCATTTTCTATCATAGATTTCAGACTAACTATCCCGCTCATACACCTCTCCTTTTTCTACAAAGAAGTTTTTCGATTCTATTCCCAAAAGATCTGTTGAAGTAATAATCACCTGTATATCTCTTTTATTGAGATAATTAATTATATTCTCTTTTCTCACAGAATCAAAATATGATGATACATCATCTATTAAAAATACTGGATTTTCCCTTTTTTCTTTAAGCACCATATCTATTTCTGAAAGTTTCAGCGAAAAGATTATAGATTTCTTTTCCCCTTGGGACGAAAAAGATTTTGCTTCTCTCTTATCCAAAAGAAAAAGAAAGTCATCTTTTTGAGGTCCTACCATAGAATAGCCATATCTTATCTCTTTTTCAAATTCTTTTCCTATCTCGTCCTTAATTTTCTGCTCTATCTCTTCACAGCTGCATTTTCTTAAATCCCCCAAAGAAGATTCATAGACAAGATTAAGCTCTTTCTTCATATCAAAAAGTTTTCTGTAATTAAGGTTAAGTATTATAGAGATATTTTTTACATATTCAACCCTTTTTTTGATTACCTTTGCTCCGTATTTTATAAATTCATCTTCATATATGGAAAACATAGGGTCTTTATGATTTTTTTCTTTTAGATACTTGTTTCTTATTTTTAAGAGCTTTGTATACTGCTTAAGATTTTGAAAATATTCATGGCTGCTCTGTGCTATCTCGCTGTCAAAAAACTTTCTTCTCACTCCTGGAGCTCCTACAATAAGTTCAATATCTTCAGGAATAAATGATACCACATTTACCTGTCCATAATACTCATCATAGGGAACTCTTTTTTTATTAAGCCTATACTCTTTTTTGCTGCTGTCAATTTTCACTGATATATTTTTATCACTTATTCTGTCTTCATATTCTAAAAAACATCCTGTTTTTAATTTTCCATATTTAATCATATCTGCATTTTTAGAAGTACGAAAACTTTTTCCAGTTGCTCCGAAATACACAGCCTCAATTATGCTGGTTTTTCCTTGTCCATTTTTTCCGAGAAAAAGATTTATCTTAGGAGAAAATTTTATATTTCTGTCTGCAAGATTTCTGAAATTTATATAATTTATCTCTAAGATTTTCAAATTCCCACCTCAAAAATTTATTCTACTCCGTATTCTTGTCCTGCTACTTTTACTACATCGCCACTGTGAAGTTTTCTTCCTCTTCTTGTTTCAACCTCACCATTTACCATAACTCTTTCAGCAAGAATAAGCTCTTTTGCCATTACTCCGCTTTCTGCAAGTCCTATCCATTTTAAAAATTGGTCAAGTTTTATGTAGTCTGTTTCTATTTTAAATTTTTCCATTTCAATATCTCCTATTTTTGTTCAGACTTATAATATTATAATATATATTTTATCACAAATTCTTTGATATGTCATTAACAGTTTAGCATGAAAACAAAGCTCTTAAAAAAAAATAAATTATGTATCATGTATGTAAGCAACATAACCCTTATAGGTGTATTTTTTATAATAAAGGAAAAAGGCGATACAATATGTACCGCCTTTTTTTAGGGAAATTTATTATAATTTTCCAGCACAGAAAATCATAAGCTTAATTAATTAGAATCTATAAGAGATTCCTGCTGTAATTCTTGAGTCGTCTCCTTTATCAGACCACATCATTTCATATTTTCCATTGAATCCTACACCATTTTCATGTTCATAATCAAATCCTGCATAAACTGTTCCTGTGTTTTCTGCTGCATCAACATCGTCCATTTTAATATGAGTAGCTTGATAATCTCCTTCAAATAGTGTATATTCTGCATCATTATTTGAGTTAGCTGCTGCAAATGTATATTCAGCTCCTGCATTTAATTCAAGTTTTCCTTGAGAAAGAGCAAATTCTTTAGCAACTCCCATTCCTGCTGTTCCTTCAACAACTATAATATCTTGTTCTGCAATAGTGAAGTTCATTTCAGGGTTTTCTGCTTTATCTTGATTGATAAATGTTACTCTTGCTCCTAAAACAGGCTGTAATTTTACTGTATCAGTAACTTTATAATCTTTTCTACCTTTTAATGATAATACAACAGCACTTGAATCTGCTGTTCCTTTTTCTGTTGTGCTTCCATTTACATTTAAGTTTTTGTCTTTAGAAGTAGCATTAAAATCGTTTCTTAAATCAGAATCCATATCATTCTTAATATATCCGATATTTCCAACAAGTTCTATTCCATTTGCTGTTCTGTGTTTCATATAAAGACCTGCATAAGTGTTATCTCCGTCAAGTTTTCCTCCTCCGTTGATATCCATTTCAGCATCTCCTTGTCCAAACACAGCTCCGTAAGATGTATTTTCAGTAAGTCCATATTCAATCATACCTACTGTACCTGTAATATCTCCATCATATCCTTTTACTCTGCTTCCTCCATCAAATTCTGTATCAGAGTTTATATATTTACCTTGAGCCAACCATTCACCTTTTTCAGCTCTCTTAGTGAAATCTTCAACAGAACTTACATATGAGTTAACTATATCTTTTGTTACAACGCTTCCTGCTGTATAGTAAGCTTTTCCATTAATATCTGTATCTTTTATAAGTTTAATCATATCATCTTGATTATCCATACCATTTATTTTATTTATTACATCTGAATCTACTTTTCCGTCAGCTATAACTTGATTAATATATGCGTCATATATTAATCTGTGTTGTCCTGAAAGTCCTAAATCAGAAGCTGTTTTAAGAGAGATATTTACTCCATCTTCTTTATTTGAATCAATATTAAATATTGGAGAATCTTTATAGCTTACACCCTCTCCAAAGCTATATTTTTTAGTATTAAGATGTTCTTTATCAAGTCCTTTTTCATCTATTTGATATTTTACAACAGATTTATTTCCTGTTCCTGTAATAACAGCATGATTAAGTCCAAGTTTAGTTCCTACATAATCTGCAAAATCACTTCCATGTTCTCCTGTTGCATTTAAAGTGATATGCATTGTTGTATCATTTCCTAAAACAAGATTTGGTTTTTTATCTGCTTTTGTAGTGTCAGTAAAACTTATTTTTCCTGCCTTATCCCAATCTCCCCAAGTTCCATTTTTAATTTCAATAGTTTCAGCATTTACTACATTATATCCAAATATATTTTTTCCAGCTGTTCCTTCTGCAATAAATTTATCTTCTCCTGCTCCAAGATCAATAAATTTATCTTTATGATTTTCATCGTCTATTCCATGAGGATCTTGGCTTTTAACGATAAAGGTATCTTTTCCTGCCCCAAGAAGAACATTCCCCTCTAAATTATGAATACTATTTACAGTAAGTTCAAGTTCTGCTTTATCATTTGTTGTATTTGTATCATAGATAGAGTATCCTTTATCATTTTTTCCAATTTTTACAGAACTATCTATAATAATTTTATTTGTTAAAATTCCAGCATTTTCTGTTGAAATTTCTATTTCTCCAACTGTATTATTTTGTACACTATCTCCTTCGTTATCTTTAGATGAAGATGTAAGAGTTACATTAAAATAATTTTGATATTTGCTTGTTCCACCATCTGCTATATTAATTGCAACTTTTCCATCTCCATTATTAATATCAAAAGTTCCTTTTGTCTGTGTAAAAATAATTTCAGAATCTTTCCCGCCTTTTATAACTCCATTAATTTTAGCCTCGTCCATTATAGTGATTTTTCCATTTTCTCCAAGCTGAACAGCTGTTACATCTAAAGATATATCTCCTTTAACAGCAGTGATATTGGTGTCTCCTCCAAGAGTAAGATTTCCTGTTCCCACATCTAAAAGAGTTCCGTCTTGTTCAAAATATCCAGTAATAACAGTATTATTAAGGAACAACTCATTTTCTATACTGTTATCATATTTAAATACCACTCCATTATCAAGTTTTGAATTATCTGATACAACTGCTCCGATAACTTTATTTTCTGTATTATCTATATTAATAGTTTCATTAAAAACATATCCTTTTGATACTCCCTCAAAATTATTTTCCCCAAGAAAATCTTTTATAATATCGCCTTTATGAAACTCTTTTACATCATTTTTATATTTCTCAACAAGTTTGTAGTCATCTCCTAAAATAATTCCATTATTATTTCCACTTTCAAGACCAATATTTTGATTTTTTAGAATTATAATACCATAGTTGTCTACTTTACCATTAAAGACTACACCTTTTTCGTTTATTACAACACCATAGTTCTTAGCTGTTCCATCTATTTTGCTACTTGCTATACTTTTGTCTAGTATATATATTGCAGTTCCATCATCTTTATTATTTTTTATAACACCGTAATTATAAAAAGTTCCACCGTCTACAACTACTATATCCTTACCTTTATTAGCGATTATCCCATAATTATATGCAGTTGCATTTATTCCGTTAATATCTAAACCACGACCACCGCCATTCATTATAACACCATAGTTATTTGCTACTCCTGATTTAATTGACATTCCATAATCTACACCATTAGCAATTACCCCATAGTTATTAATTATACCAGAACCATTTTGTCCAAAATTTTCAGCATTAGCGATTATCCCATAGTTATTAATTGTTGAATTTTCAGCATATTGTCCATTGTTTTTGTTAGTAGCTATAATACCATAGTTATAACCTGTTCCACCATCTAAAACTCTTTGTCCCTCAGCAGTCCATGCAGAATATTGATTTACTATAATACCATAGTTATATCCTGTCCCGCCTTCTATTTTTTGCCCATAGTCTATTTTTCCTGTTATAATACCATAGTTGTATCCTGTATTTCCTTTTTCTATTTTTTGCCCTTCTGTTTGTTTGTTAGAAATAATTCCTTTATTTATTCCTTTTTCATTTGTTCCGTCCATTCCCTGTAAAGCTGTTGAAACTGTTTCAGCTGTTTTAGTTGAAATAAGAGAATTATCAATTTCAACTATTGTACTTTTGTCATCTGCTTTTTTTACTATTGTCTTATCTGCTGTTTTTTCTATTTCAATATATTGGTTATCTGCTCCAGCAGAAATAACTCCTGTTCCAAGTCCTTTTAAATTATCTTTGGCAGTTAAAATTCCCTCTAAATTATTTTCTTTATAATACTCTTCTATTGATTGTGGCTTTTTATCAGCAAAGGCAACCATTCCAGTAATTAAGAAAGAAACCACAACTCCCAATGTAATCTTCACTTTTCTCTTTAAAAATCTTTTTAATGAGTTTTCAATATAACTTTTTCCCATATTATCCCTCCGTTTTTGTTTTCTTATATAACTTTAATAATTTTTTATATTATTTTATAGTTTTATAAAAATTCAATTTTAATACACTCATCAATTTTATGATTTTTTATTTAATTTATTATTTTTCCAAATATTACAAACAATATTTCTTTAATACCTTAATAATATGTAAGATACTACACAATTTTTTCATAACATTCGTTAATAATATACTATAGAAAGCAATTTTTCGGTGTATAGATGTTTTTGATTTTTTATACATTTTTTTAGGTCAAAAATTGCTCAAAAATTTTTGATTATTTTTTTGTCATATAGTATTTTTTTAATATTTTTTAAAAAAATGCTATTGACTTTATACAACTTTGAGATTAAAATAGTAAAAAGTGAAAAAAATTGTTGACTAAATTACTATGTATATTTAATTAAAAACATCTATACACTTTTTTCATATTCTAACTATAATTTTTATTGTTTTTTTCTATATTAATAATATAAATTTCTTTTTTAATCTCATTTCTATTATCTACCTCTGTGGTATTTTGAGCAGTTTATGACCATCCATTTTTGAGCAAAAGTTAATCAAAACGAAGAGTTGTGAATTTGACATTTCCTAAATTTTTAAATATAATTCTCTTAAAGATATCTTTTACATTTCCCATGGGTAAAAATATTTTTTTAGGAGAGATAATATGGACAATAGAAACGACAAATTTAAAAACTTAAAATTTCCTTTTTGCATCAACACTCAAGAAGAAAAAGAAGAATATATATACTATAACGAATGTATTGAATACCTTGATGATTTTTCTCTTACAAGACCTGAAAAATGTACATCACACGAATTTAAAATTATAAAAAAAGCTGTTAATACTCTTAGTCCTCTTACTAAGCCTCACAAACTAGCTGAATTTTTAAAGACTGATGTTGACCTTATATATTATGGTATGGAGCATGGATACATTGAATTTTTTAAAACAAGAAACAGATGTTCTATAAAAACAGCAAGTATCATCAAATTTCTTAAAAAATTCTCATCTCTTGTGAAAAATTTAGAGATTGATTAATATGTATATTAACAATAATAATTCAGATGATATTAAATTCTGTGGAATAAAGAAAAGATTTCTCTTTCTCTTTGAGGGGCTTGATGTAACTGTTTGGAGAGCTGAAAAGATTCAACGGGAAAGAGCTGAACTTGAGAAAAGAATAAAACTTGAAAAAGCTAAAATCCGCAGAGAAAAAAGAATTGAGAAGGTGAGAATTTTGGCAGAAAAATTAGAAAATCAGATTAGGGAGTATCTTCTCAAAGCTTCACCTCCTAGAAATGACTTTGAGAGAATGCTTCTTGAAAAGATGAAAAAAGAATTGGGTACTATTACATCTGTAAAAGAACTTTCACTGTTTTTGAAAATAAGCAGAACTTGTATATATGATGCTATCCAAAACGGAGAGATTCTTTTTATTAAATACAGAAGAAGAAAACTCGTTATAACTGAAGGTATACTTCCTTTTTT
>DXWL01000011.1 GCA_019416865.1 Fusobacterium sp. | reverse complement strand
CTATTTTTTCTTAGAGAATTTTATTTTTTACAAATTTGCAACAGCCCCTTATTTTATACTCTATTTTTTCTTTAATTCTTCACTTATTATATTATAAACTTTTTCAGTAAGTTCTTCATACTCTAAGTTTTCAGGATATATTTTTTCAAGGAATTTTATTTTTACATTTCCTGATTTTGGATATTTTGAGCTTGGAGGATAAGCTTCATAAGCTCCATCTATAACAAAAGGTACAACAGGAATATTTAGTTCTCTTGCAAGTATAGCAAAGAATTTCTTAAATCTTCCCATCTCTCCGTTTCTTGTTCTTGTTCCCTCTGGGAATATTACAATATTCTTTCCGCTTATAAGAGCTTTTCCTAACATTTGTAGAGAACCTATAAGATTTTTATTGATATCTACCAAAATAATATTTGAATTATCTCCCATAAATTTCATAAACCCTTTTTTAAAGTGATCTACTTTTGCAAAGAAATAAGTATTATCTAAAATATCATTTGGAAGAGCTTGGCACACTATAAATCCATCAAGGAAACTTTGGTGATTTCCCACAAATAATACTGGTCCTTTTTTATCTATCTTTTCTGTTCCCTCTTTCTTTATCTTAATAAAGAATGTAAAAGGAAGCTTTAATAAAAGTTTTATTATTTTTCCTGCTGTATTAGACTTTGGAAATTCCCCTTCACTTTTTTGTGAAAGAATATCTTTCCAATTTATTTTTGTATCATTCATTATCTCATTTGAGTGCTGTTCTACATACTCTGCCAATTTTTCCACTGTGCAATGTTCCACAAAAGTTTGCTCATCAATTTTTACTCCAAATGTTCCTTCTATGTGTGATAAAAGCTCAACAACATCTAAAGAGTCAAGTCCAAGATCAAGCTCAAGGTGAGCATTTGGAATAATAGGTTTATTTTTTATGCTTTTCAAAAAGGCTGCAATATTTTTATATTCCTCTGTTGAAGGCTCTTTAATATTTTGAACATCTTCCTCTTTTTTCTCTATTACATCTTTAAGCATAAATCTTCTTATTTTTCCGATTTTTGTTTTTGGAAGTTCATTTTGAACAATTTTTACATCAAGAATTTTTTTATAACTTGCTGCCTGTTTATTATATTCATCAATAATACCATGCTTAAATGTTTCAAGAATATTTGCAACTCCCTCTTCATGAAGTTTATAAAAGTCTGGGAAGATAACAGCAGTCAGTTTATTTTCATAATCCATAATCGCTATCTCTTTTATAAGTTCTGTTCTTGCTGATATCCACTGCTCTATCTCAACAGGATTAATATTTTTTCCATTTGAAAGAACTATCATCTCTTTTTTTCTTCCAGTTACATATAAAAGTTCCCCTTTAAGCTCTCCTAAATCACCAGTATGAAACCAACCATTTTCATCTATAACCTCTGCAGTAGCTTCAGGTCTTCCGTAATATCCTTTCATTATATTTCTTCCCTTAGCTAGAATTTCTCCATCTTCAGCAATTTTTACTTCAACACCTTTAAGTATCTTTCCTGCACTTCCTGGAACAACTTGATTTACAGGGGTAAAACTTATCATTGGTGAAGTCTCTGTAAGACCATATCCTTCACATACATCTATTCCTAATGTTAAAAAATCTCTTGAAATTTGCGGATCAAGCTTTGAACCTCCAGAAACAAAAAATCTTATATTTCCTCCAAATCCCTCATGAACTTTTTTAAATATTTTTCTGCTGAAAGATTTATTTCCTATTTTTTCTGCCAATTTAAAAATAGTTTTTGTAAGTTTTCCTCCATTTATTTTTTCCATTATTTTTTTATGAAGCATTTCCCAAAGTTTAGGAACTCCAATAATAAAAGTAATCTTATATTTTTGCAGAGCTTCAACCATTGCCTGTGAAGATACCTCTTTTAAAAATACTATTGTTGAACCCTTTCCAAGAGGAACAACTCCTGAACCAAGAAGAGGGAAAATATGATGCATTGGAAGCAGAGCCAAAACCCTGTCTTCTATTCCAAACATTTTATATACATCAAGTCCTTCCATATTCACAAGAATATTGTCAAACATAAGCATTACACCTTTAGGATTTCCTGTTGTTCCTGAAGTGTATAAGATAAGAGAAACAAAATATTTATCCTCTATCTCTATTGTCATACTCTCTCCCTGATAATCTATAGGGATATCATCAACTATTAATATTTTTACATCAACTTTTGCAAGTTCTGCCCCTTTTACAGCTGCCTCATAATTACCTTTTGAAGTAAAAATATATTTTGGCTTCGAATCTTCTACGTAATAAGCCAATTCCTCTCCTGAAAAGCTTCCGTCAAGACAGACACAAGTTCCTTGCTTGTCCCATATTCCAAGAAAACTGAACAAAAGTTCAGGTCTGTTTTCCATAAATATAATTACTCTGTCCTCTTTTTTAATATCAATTCTTTCGCTAAAACTTTTTGCACTTAAAATGACATCTTTATATGAATACTCTCTGTCATCATAAATCATAGCTGTTTTATTATAATCTTTTAAAAATACCAATCCCATCTCTCCTTTTTCACATAATAACACCTGTAATCTTTAAAATTATAACATATCCTCTAATTCCTCACAATATTTTTTATAAATTATTATAACAGAATGAAATTAAAATAGGCACAAGTGCTGAACAAATCATTCCATTAAAAACAGAAAGCATAACAGTTTCTTCATTTGTATATTTTATCATCATAGGCAGTGTTGTATCTTCACTTGTAGCACCTGCTGGAGCAATACAGCTGTAATAATTAAGATATTTCGCTATTACAGGAATTAAGAAAAAAGAAAATATCTCTCTCATTAAATTACTTAAAAACGTGATACTTCCAAGTTCTGCCCCTGCTAATTTTCCCATTGTTATACCTGAAAGACTATACCAACCTAAACCACTTGCAACAGCTGTACTCTCTCCCATTGTAAAACCTGTCAAATAACTGCAGATGATTCCTCCTAAAAAAGAACCTACTACAACACCAAAAGGAATTATAAAAACTTTAAGATGATGTTTTTTTAACTCTTTTAAAATTCCTTTGTGAAGTCCCACACTTATTCCCACAAAAAACATTAAAGAATATAAAATATAATCTGTATTTGATACCAGACTTAAAACAAAAATATTATCTTTGCCTACCAAACCATAGATTACTCCGAAAATTAAAGCTAACATTGCAAAAATTACCATATTATTTTTTCTCCTTATTTTCTTTTTTTTCTATAAAGTAACGTGTCAAAAAGAATACTATTATTAATGAAAATAAAGATGGAATAAAGAAAAATATAAAACTATTCCAACCAAGAATGCTTATTTCTTGAAGAAAATTCTCCCTTTTTCCTAATTTTACACCCATAGAAAAGATTAATAAAATTGTGCATAAAACTTGCAGATTTTCTGTAGTTTTTTTATATCTTCTAGGAAAAAGTTTATTCCCCACGATCATCCCTATACACATTGCAATAAGTATATCCATATTCCCCCCATTTTAATAATTCTAGTTTATTTTTAATTATTAAAATTATAATACATGAAAATAAGAAAAAAATCAACAATCTCAACATTGAAAAAATATAGCATTACTATGCTTATAATAAATAATTTTCGAAAAATAAAAAGGACTGTCTATATAAAATTATAATTAACAGTCCTTTAGAATATTTATTTTTTATTATTAATTAAAACATATTTTATTGCTTCCATTCCAGCAATAGTTCCATCGCTTACAGCTGTTGTTATCTGTCTTATTTTTTTACTTCTCACATCTCCTGCAGCAAATACTCCCTCTGTTCTTGTCTTCATAAATTCATCTGTAACAATATATCCCTCTCCATCAAGAGCAGCAAATTCTCCATAAAGTTCCATAGAACTTTTTGTACCAAGATACATAAAAGCATATTGTACTGGATATTCTTTTTTCTCTCCCTTTACTTCTACTACTGCATAATCAAGGTATTCACTCCCTTTTAGCTCTTTAATTTCTGCATTAGTAATAATTTTTACTTTTTCATTTCCCTTTAAGTTTTCTAAAAGATCAGCTCCACACATAAGTTCACTGTCTTTTGTAAAAATTAAAATCTCTTTTGAATATTTTGTAAGAAACAGTGCTTCCTCTGCAACTTCCTCTCCATTACCAAAAAGTGAAACTGTCATATTTCTTGTAAAAGCTCCGTCACAAGTTGCACAATATGAAACCCCTTTTCCAAGAAATTCCTTTTCCCCTGTAATTTTCTTTCCCCCAAATTTTCCAGTTCCTCCAGCAATAATTACAGATTTTCCTTTTACATTTATCTTATCTGTTTTTATAATTTTTGGTTCAGAGTATATATCAAGCCCTAGAAAAACTGCATTCATAAATTCTGCACCAAATTTTTCAGCTTGTTTTTTCATTTGATGTTGAAGCTCTTTTCCTGTTATTCCTTCTGGAAATCCAGGATAATTATCCACTTGATGAGCCATGTATAAGCTTCCTATATTTTCTCTCTCTATCACAAGAACAGAAAGATTTGATCTTCCGGCATATAATGCTGCTGTTAGTCCTGCAGGACCTCCCCCAATTATTACAAGATCATATATTTTTTCCATCTGTTTTCCTCCTTTTTAGATAAGCCCATTATGAGTTAAGAATATTTTTTCCTCTCCTATTGTTGTGGGCTCTGTATGTCCACTGTAAACCACTGTATCTTCAGGAAGTTTTGCACAAAGTTTTGCAAGACTGTCAAAAAGTTGTTTTCCACTAGATGTAGGAAGATCATATCTTCCAAAACTTCTTCTGAACATTGTATCTCCTGATATAAGAATTTTACTCTCTTTGTTGTAAAAACATTTTGAGCCTATAGTATGTCCAGGTGTATCAATTACAGTAAAATCTCCCACTCTATCCCCATTTGTTAAAGTTCTGAATCCTCCATTATAATGGAATGCCCTTCCTATAATATTAGGAGCAAGATTTAAACTGTTATTATCTAAAAACTCTTTTTCCTCTTCTCCAATATATACTGTTGCATCAGGATACATCTCTTTCATTTTATTTAAGCCACAAATATGATCTCCATGTCCATGAGTCAGTATTATATATTTTAGAGTTAATCCCTCTTTCTCAATTGTTTCTTCCACTCTATTTAATCTTTCACCTTCACAGTCAAAAAAGTATGCTTCTTTTTTATCATTCCATACAAGATAGCAGTTTGTTTGAAAAGGTCCTGTTGCAAATCTTCTTATCTCCATTATTTATTCCTCCGTCTATTCTAATCTACTATTCTAATCCACATCTATAAATTACCATTTTTTATAAAAAAAATAAAGTATTATTATATAAAAATCATATTTTTTTATAAGAACACCATATTAATATTATGAATTCTTTTGAAAATATGATAAAATTATTTTTGGAAATAGTTTTTAATTTTAATTTTTATGGAGGAATTTTTAAATGAATATAGTTTTATATGAGCCTGAAATCCCTTATAACACAGGAAATATAGGGCGTTCTTGTGTTCTTACAAATACAAAACTTCACCTTATAAAACCTTTGGGATTTTCTATTGATGAAAAAGAGGTTAAAAGAGCTGGGCTTGATTATTGGCACTTAGTTGACCTTACTGTTTGGGAAAGCTTTGAAGATTTTGTGAAGGCTAATCCTAATGGTAATTTCTTTTTTGCTACTACAAAATGCAAAAACAGATATAGTGATGTAACTTATGAAGAAAATGATTTTATAATTTTCGGGCCTGAATCAAGAGGACTTCCAAAAGAAATTCTTGAAAAATATGCTGACAGATGTATAACTATCCCTATGATACCAATGGGGCGTTCGCTAAATCTTTCAAATTCAGCAGCCATTATCTTATATGAGGCACTAAGACAAACAGGATTTAAATTTTCTGAATAATAAACCTTCCCATACAACAATGTATGGGATTTTTTTTATATAAAAAAATTTTTACTTGCAATATTAAAAAACATATGTTATATTACTACTGTTATTATTACAGATGTAATTTATTTGGGGAGGCTATTAATAAAAATGAATTTAAGAAAATTTGGATTAATTACACTTATTGCGTCTATGGGAACTGCCGCTTTTGGTGCTTCAATAGACCATATTCAAAACTATACAGCAGAGTATAATGCAAACATGGCTCAACAAGGGGCTATCAGTGCTACTACATCAGTATACTACAACCCTGCAGGGCTTATGAGATTGAAAAACGGAACATATTTCACTGGAGGAGTTCAGTTAGCAATCGGAGAAGAAACAATGAAATATGATGTTAATACTTATGGTACTAGCAACAAATATGATGCTGATTTACTTGCTCCTATTCCTAACTTTGCACTATTTAAAAAAGATGATAACAGAGCTTACTTCTGGACATTTGGAGGAATTGCAGGAGGAGGAGATTTAAAATATGAGGATGGATTTGCAGGATTAAAAGTATTAGAAGATGCTTTAGCTGCTGCAGGTGCTAAAGATAAAGGTTCTTGGGCAGAAGGAGAAAATATGTATGCTCAAACTACTCTTGGTATGGCTTGGAAAGTAAATGAAAAACTTTCTCTTTCAGCAGCAGGTAGAGTGGTATATGGTTGGAGAAATTTAAAAGCTGAACTTAATGCTGATTTAGAAAAAATTTCAAATTTAGTAGATAGAGGAAGTCAGGGAAAAATAAAAAATGCTGGTAAACTTTATGCTGATATAGATTCTGAAAGAACTGCATGGGGATTTGGAGGACAATTTGGTTTAAACTATGCTTATAATGATGCATGGAACTTTGCAATGAGATATGATACAAAAATAAAAATGGAATTTGAAGCTGATACAAAAGAAACATATATTAATAATCCATATTTAGGACCTATTGGTGAACAAATAAATAATCCTATATTAGGAAGTCTTAATGGACTTGGATTTAATGCTTTCTTCCCTCAATATAAAGATGGAGCAAAATATAGAAGAGATCTTCCTGCTATCTTAGCTGTGGGAGCTTCACAAAAAGTTACAGACAGATGGACAATGTTCTATGGAGCAAACTACTATTTCAATGAATCAGCTAAAATTGATAAAGATGTGGTATATGTAAATCCTGTTACCAAAGAAGCTGAAACTGGAATGGAATATGATAATGGTTGGGAAATCTCTGTTGGTACTGAATATTGGTTAAATGAAAAATGGGCTGTTCTTGGAGGAGTAAACTATGCTAAAACAGGAGCAAAAGCAGAATCTTTCACTGATGTAGAGTTTGCTATTGATTCAACTCTTGTAGGTGTAGGGATTAAATACAGACCTGATGAAGATACAGAATGGGTAGTATCAACAAGCCATTATTTCTATGAATCTACAAATGGAAAATTCTCTGAAAAATATCCGGGAGCTAATAACCAAAGATATGATAAAAATATTTCATCAATTGGATTCAGTTATACTAAAAAATTCTAAAATAATATGCTATAATAAGACTGTATGAATTTATACAGTCTTATATAATATATGGAGGTAGATTATATGCCTAAAAAACCTGTCTTTTCAAAAGAACAGATATTTGAACAGGCTTTTGCACTTTTTGAAAACGAAGGTCTTGAAGTTATTACAGCAAGAAATGTAGGAAAAGTTCTTAACTCTTCCCCTGCACCTATATATGCACACTACACTTCTATTACAGATTTGAAAAAAGAACTTATAGCTGTCGCAAAAAATAGATTTCTTGAATATGTAAAAAGACCTGTTACAGATAAAATATATCTTAATATAGGTATTGGTATCTGTACATTTGCCAGAGAAAACAAAAAACTTTTCTCATCTATTTTCTTAAGAGAAAATTCTTTCTCTGACCTTATAAGAGAGTTCAGAGATGCTATAAAAGTTGAGATGAACAAAGACAACAGATTTGAAAATCTTTCTGAAGAGTTTAAAGATGAACTTTTCTTTGACTGCTGGACTTATGCTCATGGACTGGCAACTCTTATTGCCACAGGATTTTTCACTCCTGATGATAAATATATTCAGGAAAGACTTATGGCAGGAGCTGCAACAATGCTGTATAAAAGACTTGAAGATTATAATAAATAAATTATTAAACCGATTTGAACTATTTAAAATTTTTCAAATCGGTTTTTTATTTTATAACAAAACTCCTCTATTTTTCTGTTTTTGCTTATATCTTTTTATGTTTTTTTATTATTTTTCAAACAAATTTTATTTTCTATAAAACTTTTATTTTAAATATTTTAAATTATATTTTTTAAAATTCTTTGTTTTTTAAAAAACATATGTAATTTAATATTTTCTTTTATTTCATAACAATGTTATAATATATGTAATAATATTAATAGGGGGTTTTTATGTTAAATATAAACGGATTAAAAATAAATATTCCTATCATTCAAGGAGGAATGGCAATAAGATGTTCTATGTCAAAACTTGCTGCTGCTGTTGCCAATGAAGGAGGGATAGGAGTTATTGCTGGAACTGCTCTTCCTGTAGAAGAACTTAGAGCAGAAATAAGAAAAGCAAGAAAATTGATTACAAACAAAGGGGGAGCATTAGGAGTAAACATTATGTTTGCTGCTTCAAATTTTATAAATCTTGTAAATACTTGTATTGAAGAAAAAGTAGATGTTATCATCTGTGGTGCAGGTTTCTCAAGAGATATCTTCTCTATGGTAAAAGGTACAGGAATAAAACTTTTCCCTATTGTATCATCTCTAAAACTTGCTAAAATTTCTGAAAAACTTGGTGCTGATGCCATTGTTGTTGAAGGAGGAAATGCAGGAGGACATCTTGGAACAGAACTTGATTCTTGGGATATCATGGAAGAGATTACAAGTAATGTTAAAATTCCTGTATTTGGTGCAGGAGGGGTTATCACACCTGCTGATGCTGAAAGAATGCTTTCTCTTGGAACTGTGGGAGTACAAATGGGAAGCCGTTTTGTTGCTACTCATGAATGTGATGTAAGTGATACTTTTAAAAATATGTATGTAAATTGTAAACAAGGGGATATTGTTAAAATAATGAGTTCTGTAGGACTTCCTGCAAATGCAATTACAAGCCCTTATGTTGAAAAACTTCTTTCTGAAGAAAAATTGACTCCTAAAACTTGTTCAGGGTGCTTAAAACACTGCAGCAGAAACTTCTGTGTAAGCCAAAGACTTATAGATGGACATAAGGGAGATTACGAAAATGGTATTTTCTTTGCTGGAAGAGATGCTTGGAAAATAAATGATATTATCTCTGTTCATGAAGTTTTTGAAAGATTTGCACCTGTCTTTCAAATCTCTTTTCAAGAGAGAAAAATAACAGCCTAAAAACAAAAACTGTTGTAATTTTATGTTTGTAAAAGTAAAATTCACGATATTAAAAATATCTGCATAATTTATGAAGCGAATTGAACGCTGAAAAATGATATGTTTAAGGACAAAGTCCGAGTTTATCATTTTTAGTGAAATGAGCAATATAAATAGCTGATATTTTTTCTTAGTGAATTTTACTATTTACAAAGCAACAACAGTTTTTTATTTTCTGTTATTTATAATCTCTTTTATCTTTCCTTTTTCCATCACAACGATTCTATCTGAAATCTGATTTACAAAATCTATCTCATGACTTACAATAACCATTGTAATATTGCTGTTATCCCTTAAAAAAGCAATAACATTCTGTACCTCTTTTACCATCTCTGGATCAAGAGCTGAAGTAGGCTCATCAAACAGAAGTACCTCAGGATTTTTAGCAAGAGCTCTTGCTATAGCTACTCTTTGCTTTTGACCTCCTGAAAGAGTTTTAGGATACATATCAGCCTTATCTTTCAAACCTACCTTGTCAAGAAGATTAAGTGCAATCTCCCTTGCTTCTTTCTTATCCATTTTATCTACAACAATAAGAGATTCCATAATATTTTGTGCTGCTGTTTTATGAGGAAAAAGATTAAAGGATTGGAAAACCATTCCCATTTTACTCTTATCAGGGGTTTCAATAGTTCCTGAACTTATATCTTCAAGTCCTATCATGCATCTCAAAAAAGTCGATTTTCCCCCTCCTGATGCTCCTATAATTGAAACAACCTCTCCTTTTTCAATATCCAAATCTATTCCTCTTAAAATCTCATCATTTTTAAATTGTTTATGAAGATTTCTCACTGATATACAAGACATTAAATCATCACCTTTTCTTCTAATTTTTTAAAGAATGCAATTACTACCATTGACATTAAAAGATAAAGTACAGCACAAATTATAAATGGAATAATAGAAAAATCACGAGTTACAAGCTCTCTTGAATTTCTTAAAATCTCTGCCATCCCTATTGCAGATACAAGAGAAGTATCTTTTATAAGGGAGATTGCCTCATTTGAAAGAGGAGGCAAAGCTGTTAAAAGGGATTGAGGGATAATTATTCTTCTCATTGTCTGCCAGTATGACATTCCCAATACTTTTGCCGCTTCATACTGCCCCTGCTCTATTCCTAAAATACTTCCTCTGAATATTTCACAGAAATATGCTGCGTAGTTTATTACAAATGTTACTACAGCTGCTGTAAAAGGGGTAAATCTAAGCCCCAAAATCATAGGAAGCCCATAATATACAAAGAACAGCTGCAGAAGAAGGGGAGTTCCTCTGAATACAGAAGTATATAATAAAATTATATTATTTATTACTCCTTTATTTTTTAATCTTCCAAGTGATAGTAAAACTCCCAAAGGAAGAGAGAACACCATTGTTAAAATATATAGATTAACAGTAAGCCCTAATCCTTTCAGTATAAATAAAATGTCATTCTGCATAATTAATTCTCCTCTTTTCCAAACCATTTTTCAGAAATTTTTTCAAATGTTCCGTCTGCTTTCATTTCGTTTAAAGTTGCATTTAATTTCTCAACTAAGGCTTTATCTTTTTTTCTCATTGCTACACCGTAATATTCTTTTGTAAGAGATTCTTCTGAATAAGTAAGAGTTGCTCTTTTAGAATTATAGTATTTTCCTGCAACAGTATCTACCACAACTGCATCTGTTCTTCCAGCTTCAAGATCCATCAATGCTTCCACATTAGTTGCATATTTTTTTACTTCTTTTATTTTTGAAAACACATCACTTTTTTGAACTGCATAGTCTGCTGAACTTCCAAGCTGAAGCCCTACAACTTTTCCTTCAAGCTCTGCAACTGTATTTACCTTTGCCTCTCTTTTAGAAAAAATAAGCTGTCCATCAGTAAAATATGGTTCAGAGAAAGCTGCCTGTCTTTTTCTTTCTTCTGTCATTGTCATTCCATTCCATACCATATCAATATTTCCACTGTTTAAATCAAATATAATTCCATCCCATTCACATGGCTTAAACTCAACCTCTACTCCCCATCTTCTTGCCACTTCTTTTGCAAGATCAATATCAAAACCTACAATCTCTCCATCTTCGCCTCTGAATCCCATAGGAGCAAATGTTGCATCCAGTCCTACAATAAACTTTCCATTTTTCTGAATCTTTTCAAAAGATTTATCAGCACCAAATACACCAGTAACTAAAACAAATAACATCATAACAACTGTAAATAATCTTTTCATAACTCTCTCCTCCTAAATTTATTTTTAATATATAAAAAAGCCATTTGAATGTATCAAATGGCTTTATGTTAACAGAAAAACATTTTAATTTTAGCTCTCTTGCCATAGATACAGACTCAAATTTTTGTATTTCAACATGAGTCTGTATCTATGAACCCGTCATAAAAACAAACTCTCTATCTATGGTGATGATGTATTGTATTTTTTACAACTGCTAAAACATTTACTAACATGATTTTCTCCTTTAAATTTTAATTAAGTTCTTATGAAGTAAGGATACTCCTATATTTCTTATTTGTCAACTACTTTTTTTGCATATTTTATTTTTCACAGTTTTTATTCTGCTTTTTTCAGAATTTAAAACTTAAATTTTTTTTGTAAATTTTATACAATTTTTTTACCATGATATTCTGAAGACATTGTTTTTCTAAAAACTTCATCAAAATTTTCAGCAGTAACTCCCCCAGCAACAACAATGGTTATTTTTCCCTCTGCTCTTTTTATCATCTTTTTTAAAATTTCTGTACCTTCAAGAGCTGTCGCTTTTGTTCCAGAAGTAAGTATCCTCTTTATTCCTGCCTCTGCTAAAATATCCACAGCTTCAACAGGATCTGAAACCTCATCTACAGCCTTATGAAAAGTTACTTCCATTGGATGAGCCAAAGCAACAAACTCTTTCACAAGAGATATATCTATTTTTTTATCTTCGGTAAGCATTCCAAGAACAACACCTTTTGCCCCAAGAGATTTACACATTAAAACATCTTCTCTCATAATCTCTAACTCTTCAGCAGAGTAGAAAAAATTTCCTCCTCTTGGTCTTATAATTGGAAACACAGGAATATCCAACCTCTCAAGAGCCAATTTTATTGTTCCATATGACTGAGTTGTTCCTCCTTCAGTCAAATTATCACAAAGCTCTATCCTGTCAGCCCCTCTTTTTTCAGCAGCCAAAGCGTCATAAAATGAACCTGCACAAAATTCTTTTATCATATCTTATGCTTCTCCCATCTCTATTAACTTAGGTTTCACTCTTGAAGCTGTTCTTTCATCCATTAAGAATACTAAAACATCACCTGCAAGAATTTTAGTTTCTCCATGAGGGATAATTTCTCTGTCCCCTCTGTCAATTCCTACAATCAAACATTTTTCAGGCCATGATACCTCTTTTACTTTTTTGCCATCAATAGAACAGTCAAGTCCCACAGGAATTTTTATAGTAATCTTCTTTTCATCATCTCCGTTTTCATCCAGTCCTTTTGGAAGCATATTTTCAAGAAGAATATCATTTATAGATCTCATCTTTATAACTTCTGTCATAAGGAAAGTAATCATACACACTGTTACAAGAGGGAAAAAATGAGAGAATGAACCTGTAACTTCAAGCATAAGTATCGTACTTGTAATCGGTGCTTTCATAACAGCAGTAAGAAGAGCAGCCATTCCAAGAACTATAAAATAAACTTCATATCCGTGAGTTACTTCTGGAATAAGATTTATCACAAACATTCCATAAATTTTTCCCGCAAGTGCTCCAAGAACAATCATAGGAAGAAATAATCCGCCTGGAATTCCTGATGAAAAACAAGCTGCAGTAAACAAAAACTTAAGCACAAAAAGAATTATAAGAGTCTTATAAGCATAACTTTCATAAATTACTTTTTCTGCAAGAGTATGTTCTCCACCTGTTACCTCAGCAAAAAATATTCCCATAAAAGCTGTTATTGTAATAATAACAATTGGTTTAAATATTGGATTTAGCTTTATCATTCCATAAATTTTCTGCCCTTTTAAAAGTGCTTCTTCAAAAAGTTTTCCTATTATTGTCATCAGAAGAGCAAAAATTATTATTAAAAAATAATATTTCAGCTGGTAAGTTGTATCAACCTGAATATTAAGACTTGGATTGAAACCAAAGAAATATTTTGATACAAACTCTGCACACACAGAAGATATCAGTACACAAGTTACAAGAAGAGGGGACATAAATTTATGAAGTTCCTCTATTGCAAAAACAACTCCGGCAAGAGGCGCTCCAAATGCCGCTGCAAGTCCTGCACTCGCTCCACAGGAAATTAAATATTTTTTATCATATTCATTTCTTTTAAAAATTTTAAAAACTCCCGTTCCAACTTCTGCTCCAAGCTGGACAGAAGGTCCTTCCCTTCCCAAAGACATTCCACTTCCCACTGCCACAACTCCGCCAACAAATTTTGCAGCCAGTTCTCTTGCCCATGAGAAGTCCATCTGTCTTATAAGAACTCCTTTTACTTGTGGAATTCCACTTCCTTTTATCATCGGATATTTTACAACAACATATCCAAGAAAAACAGAAGTTACAAGAATAAGGACGGCAAGAACAAAAATAGTCTGAGCATCAAAAAGAGTATGTCTTACATATCCATAAAACATCTCTCTGTATTTTTGAGCAAGACTAAGTGAAACTCTGTAACCCACTATCACAGTTCCTGTTATTATTCCAACTATTGCCCCGTAAAAATAAAGGCTCAAGTGTGAACTGTGATGAGTTTCAAGTGCTTTATCAGCTGTTTCTTTTCTCAACTTTTTCCTCCCCTTTATAATTTTTTCAATCTCCTAAAATTTTATTTTTTTAGAATTTCATTAATGATAGTTTCATTTTAAAATATCACTTTTTTTATGCAAAATCAATATTTTTTTATAAAATCTCTCTAATATCTTCTGAAGCATAAATCTTTTCAAAATTATTCTGTTTTTTTAATTTTTCTAAAATTTCATATCTCTTATCAAAGCTTAATTTTTTTGACCAAATAATCTCTTTATCAAAAAGATTACCCTCATCTGTGATAATTATATTTTTAGGAATATTATAACTGTCTTTAATAATTTTCCTATTATCCTGAATGTTTTCAAATTTTTCATCTGCTTTTATAAATACAAGAGAATTATCTGGATAAGATATATCTTTTTTATCTAAGAATATATAAAAATCATATCCTTTTTTATATTCTTTTGAAACATCACCAAAATTTTCCATTTCATCTGAGATATTTTCTCCTACAAACAAAACTTTTTTTCCATATACTTTATAATAAAGTGCTATTGTTTTTGAAATAACTCCAAGCCCTCTATTATTTTCATAAAAAGCTGTAACAGATTTTTTCTCTTTAAATAAAGCTCCCAATATTTTTTTCTGAAAAGAGTTATAGGGAAGCTCTTTTAAAAGATATTTTTTTATCTCCAAAAATATCTCTCCATCTCTTATTTTAAAACATTCAAAACTATGATCTCTTTTTATACTGATGTGAACATTATAATTCTCATCTGTCTGAATAATTTTTATTATCTCTGCTTTAAAATTATATCCATAATCTTTATTCAGTCTTGTTAAAAGATAGGAAACAGCAGGGTCAAGTTCTCCCACTGTTATTTTTTTATCTGTTACAAAAACAAGTCCTTCTGAAAATACAAGTTTTAAATTGCCGCTCACTTTTCTTCTTGTGTAGAAAACTGTTTCAATTGGAAATTTTGTATCATAAAGTTCTCTGCTCTCTAAAAATTCCTCATTTATATATTTTTCTTCTTTTTCAGAAGGTTTTATATCTTCAATATAAATTTTATATTGATATTTGTTTTTAAAAGTTTCTAATTTTAATTTGAAGGCTATGTCTAAAACAGAATTTTTTTCTATATCAGAAAACATATCCTCTGCTCCAAACCACACACAATTTTTTATCTCTACACCATTTTTTACAATATTCATCATAAGATGGCTCTGGTCTTTTCCTATTTTTCTCAAATTTGTGTATGAACATCTTTTCATAGAGAAAAGAGGTGTTTGATTACCAAAACCAAAAGGTTTTAACTTTGAAATTTCACCTAAAAAATCATAAGAAATTTTCTGAAGACTTATCTCTTTATCTATTTTTATAGGTTTAAGATAATAAATTTTTTCAAGATTTTTTTCTGCATAGCTGTTTATTCTCTCTGCAAAAATCTCAATATTTTCAATCGGGATTGAAAAACCTGCTGCCCCTGCATGACCTCCATATTTTACAAAAAGCTCTTTCATACTGTTCAGTGCTTCAATAATATTAAAACCCTCAATACTTCTGCATGAAGCTGTGGCAATCCCTTCATCCTTTTTTATTTCCATTATAATTGTAGGTTTGTAATATCTGTCGACAATTTTTGAAGCAACTATTCCTATCACTCCATGATGAAAATTTTCCTCTGCCACTGTGATTACACTTTTTTCATAAAATTTATCTCTCTCTATTTTATCAACAGCACATTCAAAAATATCTGTCTGAATCTCTTTTCTCTCTGCATTTTTTTCCATAAGAGTATAACTCATCTCATCACAAATTTTATTATCATTACTTGTAAAAAGTTCCACTCCCATTTTTGCATCTTCCAATCTTCCTGCTGCATTAAAAATAGGAGCTATTATAAATCCTACATCATAAGTGTCAAATTCTCTTTCTCTGAAATCTGGAAATATTTTTCTAAGAAGCATATTAAGACCATTCCATTTTGTCTTATTAAGCTGCTCAAGACCTCTTTTTACAATTATTCTGTTATCCTCAACAAGAGGAACAATATCTGCAACAGTTCCTATTGCTGCAATATCAAGATATTTATATGCAGATTCCTCTATTCCAAGTTTTTTGTAAAGAGCCAGTATCAGCATAAAAGCTGTCCCTACTCCTGCAAGACTTCTAAAATCATAAAGATTATCCTCTCTCTTGCAGTTTATAACACAATAAGCATCTGGAAGCTCATTATTAATTTCATGGTGATCTGTTATTATCATATCAACTCTTATCTCTTTAGCATAAGCAGCCTCTTCTATAGAAGAAATACCACAGTCAACGGTGATGATAAGATCTCCCCCATTATCTTTTATCTCTTTTATAGCGTGTTTGTTTAAACCATATCCCTCATCTCTTAAAGGAATATAATATTCTGCATCTATCCCTATCTCTTTAAAAGCAAGATATAAAAGAGAAGTTGATGTTATACCGTCCACATCATAATCTCCATAAATCCATACACTTTCTTTTTGATCTCTTTTTTCTAAAATAAAATCCACTGCTTTTTCCATATCAGACAAAGCAAAAGGATCTCTTAAATCTGCAAGGGAACAATCAATAAATTTTTCTATCTCTTTTTCTGTTTTAAAACCTCTGCTCTCAAGAATAGAAAGCATATCACGGCTGTATTTTTTTATATTATAATCTTTGTTTCTGCTGTTATATATCCATCTTGTATTTCTCATCTGCCGCCCTCTTTTCTTTACTGTTTCTGTCCATCTTTTATTATCACATATTAACCAATAAATATCAATATAAAATACCAAAGATAATATTTTTAATGTAGAATTTTTTGAGCCGATAAAGTATAATTAATATGGTGAATAAATTATGACAAGAAAAAATTACGGCTATGGCTCTTATTTTGAAAATGGAAAATTTTATGATAAAAACGGAATCGAAATTAAAGATATAAAAGCTTTTTATGCAGCACAAAAGAAAAAATCTGCAAAAAGTTCCAGTAAAACTGTCCCTAAAAAATATGGGTATGGGGGAGATGGCAGTTACGAAAGAAATGGATATTCTATAAAAAATATTTCTAATAAAAAAGAATTTCCTGACAATTTATAGAAATTTTTTCGTTGATGAAGTATAATTTAATTGTGTACATTTGTAATCTTGCTGTAAACTTAGGAGGCAGCTGTGGGAATAATAAAAATTTTAGATGAAAAAGTATCAAACATGATTGCTGCTGGGGAGGTTGTAGAAAATCCAGCAAGTATGATAAAAGAACTTTTAGAAAATTCCATCGATGCAAAAAGTTCATATATAAAAATAAATGTAAAAAATGGAAATAGATATGTCAAAATTTCTGATAATGGAAAGGGAATGACAAAAGACGATGTACTTCTTTCTGTAGAAAGACATGCTACAAGTAAAATCTCTACAAAAGAGGATCTTTCAAATATTTTAACATATGGATTTAGAGGAGAAGCTCTTTCTTCAATCTCTGCTGTTTCAAAAATGAGTATATTTTCAAAAACAGAAAATGATGAAATAGGAACTTTTATCTCTCTTTCAGGAGGAAAAGTTACAAATCTTAAAGAGATGGCAAGGGATACTGGAACAGAGATAGAAATCAAAGAGCTGTTCTTTAATACCCCTGCAAGACTTAAATTTTTAAGAAAAGAAACTACAGAGTTCAGAGCAATAAAAGATATTGTCGTTCAAGAAGCTCTTGCAAATCCAAATATATCAATTATTCTTTCTCTTGATGATAAAGAAGTGTTGAGAACCAGTGGTAGAGGGATGAAAAATACTATCCTTGAAATTTTTGGAAAAAATACTCTTCAAAATGTTGTATCTTTCCCTTTAGGATTTTTGGGAAATACATCTCTTAACCGTTCAAATAAAGAGGGAATCTTTATTTTTATAAACAACAGACCTGTAAAGTCAAAAATTATTGAAGAAGCACTGATTGATGGATATTATACAAAGTTAATGAAGGGAAAATATCCTTTTGCAATCCTATTTATTGAGATTGATCCTCAAGAGGTAGATGTTAATGTTCACCCTTCAAAAAAAATTGTTAAATTTTCAGATGATAAATATATATATAGTTACGTTTATGATGCTGTAAGAGATGCTTTTGCAGGAGATGAAGATTTTGTTTCTCCTGTCATTGAAAAAAAATCTGAAGAAAATAATTTTCTCCATATAGATGATTTTATAGCTCCTAAAAAAGATTTCAAAAAGGATTTTAAAGATGAAATTATAGAAGCAGAGCCTATCTCTTTTGAAGTAAATGAGCCTGAAACTTCTTTTACATATTTTCCTGAAGAGGAAAGTATTAAAAAAAATGAAAATAAAGAAAACAAAGAAAATTTCCAAGTTCCTGAAAAAATTGAGAAATCAGAGATTCTTAATGAAGAAAAAGAAGTTAAAAATGAAAATTTTTCAAAAAATGTATTTGCAAAAGATGAAAAAACTGGTAAACTAAATTCTATGGCAGGTTATTCAAAACCTTTGGATAAAAAAAAGTCTGCTGAGTTTATAAAGGAAAAAAATTATAGGGTTATTGGACAGTTTGCTGATTCTTATATCTTAGTTGAAAGAAAAGGGATTTTAGAAATCTATGATCAGCATATTGTACATGAAAGAATTTTATACGAAACATTCAAAAAAGAATATCATGAAAAACATATTTCTGTTCAAAATCTTCTTGTTCCAATAAAAATAAATATATCAAATAAGGATAGAGAAATTGTAGAGGAGCATCAAGAAACTTTAAAAAGATTTGGATTTGAGATTGATTTTTTTGGAAAAAATGATATCCTAATAAGAGCTGTACCTAATCTTAAATTTTCTTCAAGCATAGAAAATCTTGTAAGAGAGATTATTGAAGATTTAAAAAACACAAAAATTAAAAACTCTCTTATTGAAGATATTGTAATAACTGCTTCATGTAAGAATGCTGTGAAAGCAAATGAAAAACTTACAAATGAAGAGATTGAAATTTTGCTTGATAAACTTTATGAAATAGATGAATATACTTGTCCTCATGGACGACCTATTATATTAAAACTTTCACTTGATGATATTGAAAAAGGGTTTAAAAGGAAATAAAATTGAATATAAATATTATATGTATTGGGAAAATAAAAGAAAAATATATTAATGATGGAATAAATGAATTTACTAAAAGAATGCAGTCTTTTGGAAAACTTTCTATAGTTGAGCTTAAAGAATTTGGAAATGATTTTGACAGAGAGGCTTCAATAAAAAAAGAAGCTGAGAGCATTCTTTCTGCTCTTGAGAAAAGAAAAGGGTTTAATGTTCTCTTAGATATTGGAGGACAAAATTTTTCTTCTGAAGAGATGGCACAAAAAATTGAAAATATTGGTATAAAAGGATTCAGCACAATTAATTTTATCATTGGTGGCTCTTATGGAGTATCTGATGATATAAGAAAAGTTTCTAATCTATCTTTGAGCTTTTCCAAAATGACTTTTCCTCATCAGCTGATGAGGCTCATTCTTATGGAGCAGGTTTACAGATGGTTTAGCATTATAAATAATATTAAGTATCACAAATAAAATAGGGAGGAAGATTATTTATGTATTCACCAGGAGAATTTTTTTATTATGAAGATCTTGGACTTGAATTTGAAGCTTTATTCAATTTAACTTATGATAATGAAGATTATCTTATTGCAGAAAATGAAGATGGGGACAGATATGTATTTATTACAAATGACGATGAAGAGATAGAACTTGTTGAAGATGAAGATTTAGTTGACGAGATTTTAGAGTTTTGGGAAGAGGAATATCTTGACAAGACTGATATCGGAGATTGGGATGACGACGAATATTACGACCGTGAAGATCACGTTAATATAGATGACAAATTTAACGACTATGACGAGGAATATTAATGAAAGTTCATTTAATTATTGAATTTTGTTACATGGAATGTGAGCCCGTCGTAACATCTGTCATTGCAACAAAAGAAGAAAAAAATGGTTCTGTCACATATGAGTATACTGATGATTCTGGAAAAACTTCCATAGAAATATTAAAAAATTCTGCTATAATATCAAGAGAAGGTTTTGCTACAAGTACACTGATTCTTAAAGAGGGAGTGGCTACTACTTTTGAATATAAATTTGAGCACGACTTTGAAACTGTTGTCATGGAATTTGATCTTTTTACTAGAGAACTTAAAATAGAAAAAGGAAAAATGGAAACTGTCTATGCAACATATCAAAAAGGGATGCTGGTTAATGAGGTAACACTTTCCTTAACTGAAAAATAAAAGGGGGGATCATGAAAAAATTTTTATTATTAGCTGCTCTTGCAGGTATATTTTATGGATGTGAAAACCTGCAGACTGTAAATAAAAATACATCTGTGCCTATATATCAAGAAAATACTTTGGCACAAGAGAGCTTCTTTTTAAATGATTCGGGAATAGCATATCTTTTAGATATATTATCTCAAAATATAAAAAGTAACGCAGTAAGAACATATGAAAAAGGAAATTACTATGATATATACATGGGAGAATACCTTGATGTCTACTGTGGGAATGCTGATTTATCTCAAATTGTTCTTGCTCCAAATGTACAGTCCTTTGATGCCTTTATCAAAAATGGACATTTTTATTTCAGAAGTTTATATCAAGGAACTTATACATTTAATTTACTGAGCAGTGGTATTCCTGTAAAAACAATTACTATAAACAATAAATCAAAATATAAAATATCTGCCGGAGAGCTTAAAGATATTATTTATAAAAATTATAATGATAAAAGTTTAAGCAGCTTAAAAAATAGTTCTACTTTATATAAACTTACTTTCCCTGACAGCAGTGATAATCAAGAGATCTCAATGCTTCTGTTTAACCTTGCTGTTATTGAAGGAAATGGAAATATAGTCAGAACAGAAAGCAGCTTTTTAGAAGAAAATTATACTTTAAATCCAGCTGATAAAATGAGAATTATTTCAGGAAAAGAGAAAACTCTTGGAAATGACTATAATCTTTCTGACGTATATTTAAATTTTTCAGAAAATACACCTGAATTAAATGACTATGTTATGAGAAATATAATTAAGAGAAGCAATCCTACAGGAAATGAGCTTCTTTTCCTTGAAAATGTTTATGCTGCAAATCCTTCAAAAGATCTGGCTGATGTAATAAGTGCTCTTTATTTCAGAGCTGGAAATGTAGTAAAAGGAACACACTATTCCGCTTCTAAGGACGGTATGCTTCCACCTGCATTAAATAATTCTCTTATGACAAATCCAAATGAAAATGCAGGAACCAATGAAGAAAATACTGACATCGCACAGGGAAATGAAACAGATACCCTTTATGCAGAGTTTTTTAATAATTATGAAAACGGTATCAGTTACTATAAAGATGGAAGTTATGCAGAAGCTATTCTGCTTTTGGAAAAATGTATGAATATCGAGGGAGATTTTAAAGAAAAAGAAAATATTCCTTTCTATCTTGGAGATTCATATATGAAATCAAAAGATTATGAAAATGCTAAAGCTAATTTCCTAAAACTGAAAAATACAAATGAATATTATCCTGAAGCTATGTATAAGCTTGGAGATCTGTATTTTAAAAACGGCGAAAAAGATTTAGCTATAAAAATTTTTGAGCAAAACAGAGATAATTTTCCGGGTACTGTATGGGGAAGAAGAAGCAGTATCTATCTTTTAAAATTAAAATAAATATTAAAAATAAAATTCAGAAGGAGAAATTATGAAAAGATACGCAGATATGGTTGCTGAAGACCGTCTTATTGCTGAGCAATGGGAAAAAATCAACGAAATAAAAGAAATGGGAATCGATCCTTTCGGTAAGAAATATGACAAAAAACATATGGTAGCTGACCTTCTTGCACATGAAGTGGCTGAAGGTGAAGAGGGAGATACAACAGAATTCCAAACTGCTGGAAGACTTATGTCTTTCAGAATTCAAGGTAAAGCAGGATTTGTTCACCTTGAAGATATGACTGGAAGAGTTCAATTATATCTTAGAAAAGATAATCTTGGAGAAGATGTATGGGCTCTTGTTAAAAAATGTGGAACAGGAGATATCGTAGGAGTAAAAGGAAATCTTTTCATCACTAAAACAGGAGAAAAAACTTTAAGAGTAAAAGAGTTTACACTTCTTTCTAAAAATGTAAGAGCTCTTCCTGAAAAATTCCACGGGTTAACAGATGTAGAAACTAGATACAGAAAAAGATATGTTGACCTTATCATGAACAGAGAAGTTAAAGATACATTTATAAAAAGAACTAGAATTATAAATGAAATCAGAAACTTCTTAAATGCAAAACACTTCCTTGAAGTTGAAACACCTATGCTTCACCCAATCGTTGGAGGAGCTGCTGCAAAACCTTTCATCACTCATCACAATGCTCTTGATATGGATTTATATTTAAGAATAGCTCCTGAGTTATATCTTAAAAAACTTATCGTTGGAGGATTTGACAGAGTTTATGAAATCAACAGATGTTTCAGAAACGAAGGAATCTCTACAAGACACAATCCTGAATTTACATCAATAGAATTATATATGGCTTATGCTGACTATGAAACTATGATGGATTTAACAGAAGAAATTATTCAACACTGTGCTCAAAAAGTTCTTGGAACTCTTACTGTTGAATACAACGGAAAAACAATCGACCTTAGCAAATTTAAAAGAGCACATATGGTTGATTTAATAAAAGAATACACAGGTGTTGATTTCTGGAAAGAGATGTCATTTGAAGAGGCTAAAGCAATAGCTAAAGAACATCATGTAGAAGTTCTTCCTCATATGACAGGAGTTGGACATATTATCAACCAATTCTTTGAAGAAAAATGTGAAGAGCATCTAATTCAACCTACATTTGTATATGGACACCCAGTTGAGATCTCTCCTCTTTCTAAGAGATTCCCTAACGATCCAAGATTTACAGAAAGATTTGAGCTATTTATCGATGTAAGAGAATATGCAAATGCATTCTCTGAGCTTAACGATCCAGCTGACCAAAGAGGAAGATTTGAAGCTCAAATAGAAGAAGCTATGCTAGGAAATGACGAAGCTACTCCTGAAATCGATGACGATTTCGTAGAAGCTCTTGAGTGTGCATTACCTCCTACAGGAGGACTTGGAATTGGAATTGACAGACTTGTAATGCTTCTTACTGGAAGTCCTACAATAAAAGATGTTATTCTTTTCCCAACACTAAAAAAACAAAACTAATTTAAATAAAAAGGCTGGAACAGATTTCATTGTCTGACCAGCTTTTTTTAAATTTACTTTACATGGAGGATTATGTATTTATTTAAAACTTTAAATAATATTGATACTAAAATAATATATGAAAGTTTCATGGAAGCTTTTTCTGATTACTCTGTAAATATTTTTCTTCCCTATGATGAGTTTGAAAAAATGCTTGTAGGAAAAGGATTTAATCCTGAAATATCCATAGGGCTTTTTCATAAGGAAAAACTTGTAGGATTTAACGGAAAAAGACAGTGGAATGGAAAAGAAACTGCTTATGATATAGGAACTGCTCTGCTTCCTTTTTATAGAAACTGTGGTTTTTCAAAAAAAATGCTTGTTAAAATTTTAGAAGTATTAAAAGAAAAAAATACAGAGCAATATCTTCTTGAAGTTATTCAAAGCAATAAAAAAGCTTTTGGGCTTTACAGTTCTCAAAACTTTAAAATCTCAAGATATTTTTCTGTATTTCGTTTAAAAGAAAATGTTTGTATTTGTCCTGTTTCCATTCCCTATGCTATCGAAACTCTTTCTGAAATCACTGATGAAATGTGGGAAGATTTCAAAACTTTTTGGGATTTTTATCCTTCATGGCAGAATTCAATTAATTCTGTAAAAGCAGTAAAAGAAATATTCTCTTATGTCATTGCAAAGGATAATGATAAAATAATAGGATATGGAATTGTTGAGAAAAAATCAGGTAAAATTCCTCAGTTAGCAATAAATAAAAATTATAGAAAACAAAACATAGGAAAAAATATTATATACCAGTTAATAAAAAATAGTGATACAAAACTTGTAAAATTTATTAATATTGACAGAGAATATAAAAATATGGAAAATTTTCTTGAAAATTTAGGATTTGAAATTACTTCTCTTCAATATGAGATGATACTTGAAATAAAATAATAAAATATTTTTTATTTTTTTATATCCTGTTTTACATAGTATTTAATAATTTTTGCAGCTAATTTATATTGTTCATAGGTCATCGAAATTTTTCCTTTAACAATTGAGATGACCTTATCCTCTTTTAACTTTGGAATAGTACGATTCAATGTTTTTACCCCTATTCCCAGCTCTTCATGAAGCTCCTCTCTGGTTTTTTTTAAAACAAAAACTTTATCCTTTGATATTTTTTCTTTTTGGGCATATTGAATTAAGTAATCAAGAAGTAAAAAATGTGGAGGATAAAAAAGTTTTGCCCCTCTGTTTGAAGACGAACGATAAAGTTTTAAAGCAATTTTTTGTGAAACAAGATATAAAAAATGAATATCCTTTTTTATCCACTCTTCAAAATCAGCACGAGATATATACATAATAATACTCTCTGTTATTGTTTCAATGGTAACAGAGGTTTGCCTCATTCCTGCAATTATTGTAACCTCTCCTATAAAATCAATAGGCTCATTCTTTTCTATCATAAAAATATTTCCATTTTCAAAAATATTTATTACTCTGTGTTCCCCTGTGGCAACAATTCCAAACACATCAAGATCACTTTGCTGATGATGTATTATTGTTCCAGGAGGATGAATTTTCACAACAAATTTACTTTTTAAATTTTCAGGCATATTAATAAGATAACCTTTAAGTTCAGGAACTTTCTCCAATACTTCATCAAATGTCATTATTTATCACCTCTTTAAAATTATAACATGGTACAGAAAAAAAATATATCAATTCTTCTCATTTGTCCTTTTTTTAAAAATTTTTTTTTGCTAAAATGGTCTGGTATTAAAAATAAAATCTTTAGGTGGTTAAAAATTATGGAAAAAGAAAAAATGATGTATGGTTCACTTTCTGAAAGGATAAGAGCTGAATATAAAATATTTATTTTGGCTCTTATCTTTGTTGCTGTTGCTGATTCTATTGGAAGAGTTTCAATTCCTTTGAAAATAGGAACATTTATTTTGTTTCCAATTTTCTATTCTTTAATTTTAGGAATGACAACAGGTCCTCAATGTTTTAAAATTTTAAAAACAGATGAGGTAAAAGCTGCCAGTAAACTTGTTCTTGTATGTATCTGCCCATTTATTGTAAAACTTGGAATAAATGCCGGAGCAAATCTTAACGTTGTTTTATCTGCAGGTCCTGCTCTTCTTATTCAGGAAATAGGAAATTTAGGAACAATTTTATTTGCAATGCCTGTAGCAATTATGCTTGGACTTAAAAGAGAAGCTATAGGAGCAACACACTCTATTAACCGTGAATCAAATCTTGCCCTTGCAACTGATGTTTTTGGAGTGGATTCACCTGAAACAAGAGGAAGTCTTTCTGTTTATATTGTTGGAGGAATGATTGGTACAATATATTTTGGAATTCTTGCTTCACTTGTTGCTTATACAGGGCTGTTTCATCCTTTTGCTTTAGCTCTTGCAAGTGGAGTAGGAGCAGGAATTATGATGGCAAGTGCCACTGCATCACTTTCAATTATATATCCTGAAATGGCTTCACAAATTTCAGCTCTTGCAAGTGCAAGTGAAACTCTGTCAGGTATAACAGGAATCTATGTAGCTATTTTTGTGGGAATCCCTCTTACAAAAAAATTATATAACTTTTTGGAGCCAAAACTTTCTTTAAAAAAAGACAAAGGAGAAGATAAATAATGAGATACAGAGAATGGGTATTTTTATTTATAATTGCAGGATGTGGAATTGCTCTTGCAAATTATGTTGGATTTAAAATTGGATTTTTTGAATCTATTCCAGGGATTACAATCCTTCTTGTTGTTTCTTTTTGTGCTGTTATTATTTCAAAAATTCTTTACTTTTTACATCTGCCTATTGTTGCATACTGCTCAATTTTAGGTTTGATTATAGCTTCTCCAATATCACCTATAAATAGTTATGTTATATCAGCTGTAGGAAAAATTCAATTTACTGCACCACTTACTATGGTAGGAGCATTTGCAGGAATTTCTATGAGTAATCAATTAAAAAGTTTTGCAGGACAAGGGTGGAAAATGATAATTATAAGCATCTTGGTAATGACAGGAACTTTTTTAGGATCAGCAATAATCTCTCAAATAGTTCTTGCTCTCACTGGAGTGATTTAAAATGCTTTTAAAAAATATTGGTTATTTAGATGAAAACTTCGAAGTTATTTTTCATAAAGATATTCGTATTGAAAATAATCTTATAAAAAATATTGGTACAAATTTAATCCCTCTTCCAAACGAAGAGATTGTTGATGGAGAAAAATTAATTGTTATGCCAGGGCTTTGTGATGCTCATACACATATTGGGCAGCAGCTTCTAAAAGGAAAAGTTCTGGATGCTGAAAGAATTATTTGGCAGGATATAATGCTTCCCTTTGAAAGCTCCCTTACAGATGAAACAATGAAACTTAATACTAAACTTGCACTGATTGAAATGATACACTCTGGAACAACATCATTTGTTGATGCAGGAAGTTATCATATGGAAAGTGCCTGTGAAGAGATATTTAAAAGCGGAATGAGGGGAGCTGTAACCTATTCCACAATGAATGATGAAAATCTTCCTGAAAGCATTTGCTTCAGCACAGAGGAAGCTGTAAAAAAAATTGATGAATTATATGAAAAATGGAATGGAAAAGGACTGATTCAAATATATTATTCCCTTCGTTCTCTTCTTTCTGTTTCGGAAGATCTGATTTTAAAAATTTCTGAACACGCCAAAGAAAGAAAAACAATGTTACAAGCTCATATGAATGAATATGAAAAAGAGGTTCAATATATTATTTCAAAAACAGGAATGACTCCCTATGAATATTTAGAAAGTTTGGGAGTCTTAGAGAATGATTTTATAGGTGCTCATTCACTTATACTTTCTGAAAAGGAAAAAGAGATTATTTTAAAAAAAGATATTAAAATATGTCAATGTCCTTTTTCAAATTCAGGAAAAGCACTGGCAAATACTCCTGAACTTTTAAAAAAAGATATTAAAATAGGGCTTGGAAGTGACGGAGCTGCTCATGGAGGTTTAAGCCTTTGGGATGAGATGAAAACACTTCGTTGTATGATGAATGTAACTTGGGGAGTTAAAAATCAAGACAGGAAGATTCTTCCAGCAAAATCTCTTTTAAAAATGGCTACTGAAAATGGAAAATATTTTTTAAGAAAAAATATAGGAAAAATAAAAGAGGGATATTTAGCTGATTTAATATTTATTGACTTAACAAAACCACATCTTTGGTTTAGTTATAATTATACAAATACAATTTTTGAATGTGTGAATAAAGGAGATATAATCCATTCGATGGTTGACGGAAAATGGATTATGAAAGACAGAAAAATTTTAACAATTGATGAAAATTCTGTTTTTAAAGAATTGGAGGAAAAATGTTCATTATTATAATTGTAAATTTTATTGTAGGAGGCTTAGTGGGACTTACTGGAGTTGCTGGATTTTTACTTCCCATGCTTTATGTTTCTTTGAACTATAATGTCCGTGAAGCTTTAGCTCTAAGTTTTTTTGCCTTTCTTGTGTGTGGAATAATAGGCTCAATAAATTATTACAAACATGGACAGCTTAATATAAAATTTGGAACAAAGCTTGGAATTTCAAGTTTTTTAGGAGCAATTTTTGGAGTATATCTAAATTCAATGATTGATGACTCCATAGTAAAAATATTGCTGTATATGGTTGTTCTTCTTTCTGGAATTTCAATACTTCTTCGTAAAGATAAAGAAAATTTGGAAAGTAAAACTCCAAATTCAGCTGTTGTTATTATAATAGGAATTACTACTGCTGCTGTGTGTGCTTTATCTGGAGCAGGGGGACCTATTCTTGTTATGCCCCTTCTTGTAGTTTTGGGAATAGGAGTAAGACAAGCTGTTGCAATAGCTCTTTTTGATTCTGTCTTTATTGCAGTTCCTAGTGTTATAGGATATTTAAATGGAAATTGCTCAAAAACACTTTTATTTACTCTCGCTGTTTCATCTTTCTTCCATGGAATCGGAGTATTCTTAGGAAGCAAATACAGTGTAAAAGTAAATCAAGTTATTATAAAAAGAAGTGTGGCTGTAATCTCGATATTCGTTGCTCTTTATAAACTATTTATATAATTTTAATATCTGAAATTATAAAAAAGAGCTGTTACAATTTTTAAAATTGTAGCAGCCCTTTCAATTTACTCTCTTCCAAAGCTTCCTTCTCTTTCCTGTACTATAGAAAGTTCCAAGAAACTTCTGGCAGCTTTTTTATATTCTTCTTTTAATTTTTCATCATCTACTATAGAATCATCACTTTTTTTTCTAAGGGAGTTTCCTACAGTTATTCCGTCCATATATATTTTATCTTCATCTATTATCCCAACAAAATTATTTTCTACAACATAGGCTGTACTTTTTTCTATTTTAGGATCAAGAATATTTTTTCCCCAAGATGAGTGGACATATTTCCCACCTAAAATTCCCATAACTGTTGGAAGAATATCCAACTGTGAACCTGCTTTAGTAATTTTTTCTGCTTTAAGCTGACCTCCTGGTGTCCATATCACAAGAGGATTAGAAAACTTTTTCCAGTCTATATCAATAGGTTTTCTCCTATTTTCTCCATGATCTGCTACAAAGATAAAGATTGTATTTTTTGCCCATTTTTTATCTTTTACAGCTTCAATAAATCTTCCCAAAGAATAATCTGCAAACATAAAAGCATTATATCTTTCATAATCTTCATACTCTTCCTCTTTTAATTTTTTAAAATTTTCAGGAATATCAAAGGGAGCATGATTACTAAGTGTGAATACTTCAAAAAAGAAAGGTTCTTTAAGTTTTCCCAAATAATCTGCTGCTTTATCAAAAACTTTATCATCTGGAACTCCCCATTTTATAGTTCTGTCAGCTAAAGGGAAATTATTTTTTGATATAATGTTATCAACTCCATTTGTAGTAAGAAACCCTTTCATATTATCAAACTCAATATCTCCTCCATACATAAAATGAGTGGAATATCCTCTATCTCTTAAAATATGAGCAAGTGAGATAAAAGGTTTCTGACCTACTGGTTTCTTAAGAATTGACTGCCCATATTGTGAGGGAAAACCTGTTAAAACAGATAAAATCCCTCTGTTTGATCTGTTTCCATTTGAATAAAAATTTGTAAAAAATACTCCTTCTTCAGCCAGTTTATTATAATTTGGAGTTAAGTCAGGCTCTCCTCCCAATGCTCCTACAGTATCCCCCATAAAACTTTCCATTAAAACTATTACAACATTATATTTTTTTATCTCTTTATGAGTATCTGTTTTTCTTAGAAGAATATTTTTATCTGATAAAAACTCATCATTTTCTGTTCCAATATATCCTCTCATATTTTTTATAAGTTCCTCTTTAGTAAACATTTTATCAATATGAGATTTTTCTTTTTTATTATCTTTTCTTGCAACATCAAGAGATTTTCCAAGTGCAAACACTCCATTTAAAGCTGTTTGATTGGCAAATGTATAATCACTGAAATAGGCTCTTCCCCAGTTAAGTGTACCTTGACTGAAACCTCCTCTTGCACCAAAAACAACTAAAACCCCTGTAAGAAAAATAGTTACAAGATCTAAAAATTTTTCTCCGACAGAAATCCTTCTGTCATATACCTTTTTAAACTCTTTCATTGAAAATATAAGATAAACAGTTTCCAAGAATATAAATAATCCCAGCATCAAAAATAGATTATAATCTCCAAAAAGAACTGTATTTCCTATTTCATCCATATGATCTCTATAATCAAGAATTGTAGAATTCAAATGAAAGTTAAAAGCTCTGTAATATTGAATATCAGAAAGAATAATAATGAATAAAAAAGAAGACAGCACAATCTTATAAATGTTTATTATTAATTTTCCTAATATCCCCATCCATAAAAGATGAAGTATCCAGTATACAAGAAGTAAAATAAGAAGTAGCCCAAGATAATAACAAGTAACAGCATTATCAAAAATCCATCCATAAAAAAAACTTTTTCCCATTACAGACAAAGGAATATCTTTCAATCCACTTTTATTAAACCCTATAAAAAGTATTCTGCATATCCACATAAGAAAGATGAGCAGTATATACTCTTTAAAAAGATATGTTAACATTCCTGCTTTTTTCATATAAAAAACTTTCCTCCTACAATTTTTACAATAATTTCATAATAAATTATTATATCACATTTTATGCTTAGGAATAAGTTTTTTTTAAGTGAAATTTATTGACACATACCACAGATTAAACTATAATAGCAGGGTATTAATTTAATAAGCCAATTTATTTTTTGGAAAAAATCAATTTGCTAATTAAATTAATCAATATTTTTTGAAAAGGACAGGTGTATAAATGCTTAGACAACTTTTAATTCTTCTGGCAATAAATTTTGCTGGTATTTTTTTACAAAACCTTTTTCATCTTCCTCTTCCTGGAACTATTTTGGGAATGCTTATTCTCTTTATTCTTCTTTGGAGCGGAAAACTTAAAGCTGAAAAAATAGAAAAGGTTTGTGATTTTCTTATTCTTAATATGATTGTATTCTTCCTTCCTCCTGCTGTGGAACTTTTAGAATATATGACTCTTTTAAAAACAGGATTCTTTAAAATCATTCTTCTTTTAATTATCACTACAATAATCACTATGGTTATTACTGGAAAAACTGTTGACTTTTGTATCAAGAAAATGGAGAAAAAATAATGGATATAACTATATTAAACACACCCCTATTTGGGCTTATTCTTACAATTTTATCATTTGAAATAGGACTTTTTATTTTTAAAAAATTAAAATTTCCTGTATTAAATCCTCTTCTTTTAGGAATAGTTATTGCAATGTCTGTAATATCATTCTTTAATATTCCTTTAGACTATTTCAGAAAAGGGGGAGATTACATTACATTTCTTTTAGCTCCGGCTACAATAGCCCTTGCTCTTCCTCTATATAGACAACTAGAAAAATTAAAGAAAAATCTTGTTCCTATATTAATTGGTTCAATCGTTGGAGCTATTACAGCTATTCTTTCGACTATACTTCTTGGAAAACTTTTAGGTATAGATAAAATGCTTCTTGTATCATTTATGCCTAAATCTATTACTACACCAATAGGGATTGAATTGAGCAAACTTCTGGGAGGAATTCCTGCTATTACAATTTTCTCAATTCTTGTTACAGGAATATCTGGAAATGTTTTTGCTCCTCTTGTATGCAAATATTTCAGAATAAAACATCCAGTGGCAAAAGGAATTGGAATTGGAATATCAAGCCATGCTGTAGGTACATCAAAGGCTCTTGAAATGGGAGAAATTGAAGGAGCTATGAGTGCTCTTTCAATAGTTATAGCTGGAATTATTACTTTTATAATTGCACCTATATTTATCTTTCTTGTAGGATAAAATTTATATCAACTATATATAAAACAAAAAGAGTGCATATACCTGCACTCTTTTATTATACTTTTAATATCTTATTTTTCTACTACAAGAGTCCCGTTTTTGATTCTTGTGATAACAAATTGATGTGCATCAACAATAGCATTTGTGTATGCAAACTTTGTTTCTCCTTCAAACATTCCATTAAGAAGAACTTGTTGTTGCTCTTCAACATTTGCTTCCAAAGTTTCTAAATCAATTTCTCCTCTTCTGTACTCATCGCTTAAAGCATCAAACATTTTATCAAATGTTTCTTCATATACTTGCTCTGCTATATTATCAAAATTCATGTTTTCACCTCACTGATAAATTTTCTTTCAAATTCTGTTCACATAGAGTGTACAACAGAAATGATATCATTTTTTACTTATCTTGTCAACTTTTAATTGATTTTTAATCTAAATATAAAATTTATCTATAAAAAAAGAGCTGGTAAAAATATCAGCCCTTTCAAATTACTTTTTATTTTTATTATTTAGTGAAATATCTGTTTAATAATCCGTTGAAAGCTTTTCCGTGTCTAGCTTCGTCTTTAGCCATTTCATGAACTGTATCGTGGATAGCGTCAAATCCTAATTGTTTTGCTCTCTTAGCTATATCAAATTTACCAGCAGTTGCTCCGTATTCAGCTTCAACTCTAGCTTTTAAGTTTTCTTCAGTAGAAGCGCTTACACATTCTCCTAATAATTCAGCAAATTTTGCAGCATGTTCAGCTTCTTCAAAAGCTATTCTTTTATAAGCTTCAGCTACTTCTGGATATCCTTCTCTGTCAGCAACTCTTGACATTGCTAAGTACATTCCAACTTCTGTACATTCTCCTTCAAAGTTTGCTCTTAATCCAGCGATGATTTCTTCATCTCCACAAGCTAATCCTTCACCGATTTTGTGTTCAGTTGCCCATACTTTTTCAGTACCTTCAACTATTTCTTCCCATTTATCTGGTCCTACACCACATACTGGACATTTTTCTACACCTTCGTTAATTATTTCTCCACATACTTTACATCTAAATTTTTTCATATTCCTATCCTCCATAACTTTAAATTGATTTTGTAATCATTTCATTTATGAATTAAGTATACCACCTTTTTCGTATCTTGTCAACCATTTTATTAAATAAAGTACGAAAAATATATTTTATATTTTCTTAGCACATTTATTTTGAGCTTTTAAGATTTTCTCTTCTGTTTTAACAAGATCTTCAAAGTTTACTGCTGCAAATTCATCAAATAACACTTTTTTAATTTTTACCATTGCTTGGTGAACTGCACATCTTCCATTTTTAAAAGTACATCCCTCTGCATTTGCCACACAATCTTTAAAATCCATGACCTCAATTACATTCATTACATCTAGAAGAGTGATATCTTTTCTATCTCTATTAAGAGAGAATCCCCCTCCAATACCTTTTTTTGATTTAATGATTTTTCCATCTACTAATCTTGTTAAAATTCTTTTTCCAAGATTTTTTGGAATTTCATTTATCTCTACAAGTTCATCTCCGTTGAATCTTTTTTCGTCATCTTTATGCATACTCAAAAACATTACTATTCTGAAAGCATAATCCGTTTCTTTAGTTATTTTCATATTCTTTCTCCCTCATATAAAAATTTCTACAAATCTATTAATCTCTAATTTTAGTATACTATTTTAATCTTAAAAAGTAAAACAATTTTTTAAGATTTTAAAAAAAGGTATCATAAAATTTTATGACACCTTTAAACCTTTCTATTTCATCTGCTGAAGCACATCTTTATATTGTGTTTTCATCATCTTTATAGTTGCTTTCTTCACTAAGTTGTACCATTTTAATTTCATGGCATCCATACCTTTTAATGAATCAGTTAAAAGTCTTTTTAAAAAATCAAATTCTTCATAGCTAAGTTTTAATTCAGCTGATGTTTTGTTTTCACATACAGATTTTACATAATCAAAGAATGCTAAAACACCTTTCATCTGTGTGTCTGCATATGTTTGTTCAAACTGTTTCTTTATATCAGTCATAAATCTTACTAAGAATTTTTTATGATTTTTCTCTAGTTTTACTGAATATTTTCTCTTTCCTTTCCCAATTTTTTGAAGAACACTCATCATCCCCATCATAGATGACATGCTGTTCATTTCCATAGGATTTAGTTTCTCTGGATTTACTCTTTGCCCTTTCATTATAACCTCCGATTTATATTTTACCTATTATGTTTTCTATTTGACTTTGAGAGATAGCCCCTTCTCTCAATATTTTTATATTTTCACTGCTCATATCTATAATTGTAGAAGCTGTTCCTATAGGACATTTCCCTCCATCTACAGTTATATCCACTCTGCATTTAAATTTTTCATCTAATTCTTCATAAGAACGAGGAGTAGCTTCACCAGAAATATTGGCACTGGTTGTTGGAAGTATTCCCCCTGCACTTTCAATAATCTTTAATGCTGTTTCATGATCCGGCATTCTTACTCCAACAGTCTTTCCGTTAGATATCATTATTGGAGGAACAATTTTTTTGCTTTCTAAAATTATTGTCAAACCTCCAGGCCAAAAAGCCTGTATCAATTTATTTATTTTATCTCTGTTTTTCTCATTTATCACAGCGATCTCTTCTATCTTATCAGCACTGCTTATAAGAGCTATAAGAGGAGAAGAAAAACTCCTGTCCTTTGCCTTATAGATATTTTTAATGGTTTCCTCATTGGTGATTATTCCTCCCACACCGTATACAGTATCTGTAGGATATATTATAATCTTTCCATTTTTAAGCTCTGCACCAATTTTTTCATAGTCCAAATTTTGTATTTTCATAGTACACACCTTTTTCCATTAAAATGTAGCTCCAAAATATTTTAACATAAAAAAAAAGAAAAAGCTAGTATGATGACTAGCTTTTTCATAATATATTTTATTCTTTTTACTATATATTTTCGTAGCTTTCAAATAATTCAGAAACTGATTGGTGATTAACAATTCTTTTTATTGCTTCTGCAAAAAGTCCGTCAACAGAAAGTACTTTAATTTTATCTATTTTCTTTTCTTCAGCAAGTTTTATAGAGTCAGTAATGATTACTTCTTTAACTTGAGAATCTTGTAATCTTCCTACTGCAGGTCCTGAAAGGATAGCATGTGAACAACAGATATAAGATTCTTTTGCTCCTCTCTTCATAATAGCTTCAACTCCGTTTACTATTGTTCCGGCAGTATCGATCATGTCATCTATGAAGATTGCTTTTTTACCTTCAACCTCTCCGATAAGGTTCATTACTTCTGACATATTTGGTTTTGGTCTTCTTTTATCAATAATAGCTATTTTACAATCAAGCCATTCAGCAAGTTTTCTTGCTCTTTTAACTCCTCCGATATCAGGAGAAACTACAACTACATCGTCCCCAGTAAGTCCTTTATTGATAAAATATTTTGCTAATAATGGTAATGCTTGTAAGTGATCTACAGGAATATCAAAGAATCCTTGAATTTGGTCTGCGTGTAAGTCCATAGTAACAACTCTGTCTGCTCCTGCTGTTGTTAATAGTGTAGCAACAAGTTTTGCAGTGATTGGTTCTCTTGGGCTTGATTTTCTTTCTTGTCTTGCATATCCGTAATATGGAAGTAGTACGTTGATAGTTTTAGCTGATGCTCTTCTTAAAGCGTCGATAAAGATTAAAAGTTCCATTAAGTTTTCGTTTACTGGTCCTGATGTAGGTTGGATAACAAATATATCTCTTCCTCTTACAGTTTCGTCTACTCTTACATAGATCTCTCCATCTTTAAATCTTACAATCTGCACATCTCCTAAAGTCATGTCCAGTTTTCTGGCAATTCTCTCTGCCAATTCTACATTTGATGTTCCTGAAAAAATTTTAACTTCTTTCATTTCCACTTTTTGCATTTGTTTATTTCCTCCATTCAAATTTTATTATTTGTTTATTTCTTTCAACAGCCAAAGCTCTAGGTGCTACATCCTTTGTTATAACAGAACCTGCTCCTGTTATTGCTTTGTCCCCGATATTTACAGGAGCAACAAGCATTGTATCACTTCCTATAAATACATTTTCACCTATCACAGTATCAAATTTATTAACTCCATCATAGTTACAAGTGATAGTTCCTGCTCCAATATTAGTATCTTTTCCAACTGTTGCATTTCCTAAATATGTAAGATGTCCAGCTTTTACTCCATATTCAAGTGTAGATTTTTTAATTTCCACAAAGTTACCTATATGAACTTTTTCTTTCAGATGAGATTTTGGTCTTAAATGAGCAAAAGGTCCCATTGTAACCTTATCATCTACTATACTTTCTTCTATAACAGAAGACTCTATTCTTATATCGTTACCAAGTTTACTGTCTATTATTCTTGTGCATCCTATTATTTCACAATTTTCTCCAATAACAGTATCTCCTTGTAAAGTTACTGTAGGATAAATCACTGTATCTTTTCCTATTTTTACACTCTCTTCTATATATGTAGAAGCAGGATCAATAAGAATTACTCCCTCTTCCATAAGAGAGATATTTTTTCTCTCTCTAAGTACTTTTGAAGCTTGTGCCAATTCAACTTTTGAATTTACTCCTAAAATTTCTTCATTGTCTTCAAGAACAAAACTTGCAACTGTTTTTCCCTCTGCAACTTGTATTCCAACAATATCAGTAAGATAATATTCGCCTTTTTCATTGTTATTTGTAACTTTGCTTAAAGCTTCAAAAAGCTCTTTAGCATTACAACAATATACTCCAGCATTAACCTCTTTTATTTTTTTGATCTCTTCACTGGCTTCTTTTTCTTCAACTATTGCTGTTACCTTATCTCCATCTTTTACAATTCTTCCATATCCAAATGGATTATCATAAATTGATGTAAGAATTGTTGTAGACACACCAGATTTTTTATGAGCTTCATACATAGATTTTAAAGTTTCATGTCTTAAAAGAGGAGTATCCCCACAAAGAATCATTACATCTCCTTCATAATCTTTTAAAAGCTCACGAGCCTGTATAATTGCATGTCCTGTCCCAAGCTGTTCCTCTTGAACAACATAAGGAACATCTCCAAGTTCTTTTAATACAACCTCTTTTTTATGTCCTAAAATTAATATGCTCTCTTCAACTTCCAAGGCTTTTAGTTCATTTAAAATCTTTTTTACCATAGGTATTCCATTTACTTTATGGATTACCTTTGGAAGCTCAGATTTCATTCTTGTACCTTTCCCTGCTGCCAAAACAAGTGCTTTTAATTTCATATCTGCCCTCTTTTCAAAAAAATTTTTCATAATTAATTATATCATATGAGATTATTTTATTTCAAGCTATACTGTCTTTATTTTTGCGAGATTTGAAAGTTAACCTGCAAGTTTTTCATAAGCTTCATTTATCTCTTTAAATTTCTTTTCGTGATAATCTCTTACTTCCTGACTTTCATTTGCAAATTTATCAGGATGATGTTTTTTTGCCTGTTCTCTGAAAGCTCTTTTTATTTCCTCTTTAGAAGCTCCAGGCTGAACTCCAAGTACTGCATAATATTTTGTTTTGTCCTCAAAAGGATTTTGGTAAGAACTGCTTCCTTGATTATAGTAACTTCCATTACCATTGCTGTAATATCCTCCTTGTGAAGAATATCCTCTGAAAAATTCTTCAAAATCCTGAGCATTTCCTGTTCTGTAATAATATGTTCTTGTTCTTGCATGAGGCTGTTTTTTATTTCTCAATACTGTATATATTACATATATAAGTATAAGTGGGAAAAATGTTACAACTATATATCCAAAAAATGCAAATAGTACAGCCAAAACAATTAGTGCAGGAATAAAACTAATAGCTCTCTGAAGTCCTGCAGACCCAGCTATTACAAAAAATAAAACTGCTAATATGATTAATACTAATTCCATTAGTTCTCCTTTTAAATTTATAATACTCTAAATAAAAAAATAATAGATGAAAATTTACATCTTCTCATCTATTATTTTAATGTATATTATTATAAATTACAATACTTATTTATTTTTTCTTTCAAACTTTTTATTTTTTGTTCTATTTCTTTATCTCTCGGGTCGATTTCATAAGCTGCTGTATATTCACGAAGAGCTTTTTCAAAAGAACCCATCTCTTCATATTTTTGAGCAAAATCAATATGAACAGTGTAAATATCAATATTATTAAATATTGCAAGATCATAACATTTTATAGCTTCCATTATATTTCCTATTCTTGAATAAGAATTTCCAAGAAGAAAATATATAAAAGAAACATCTTTTACAAGCTCAAGAGCTCTGTTAAAATTTTTTATTGCTTCTTCGTAATTTTCTAACTCATAATTTAAAAATCCTAAAAATGCAAAATTATTGCCGTTTTCTGGTTCAAGTTCAGTAAGTTTTCTATATATAACTCTTGCATTTTTAAAATTTCTTTTATAGTAAACAAGAGCTCCTAGTTCTCTTAATATTTCCAAGTTATCAGGCTCTAATAAAAGGGATACTCTTATTTCAGCTTCTTTTCTATTAAGGTCTTCATTACTGTTGTATTTTTTAAAAATCTCTGTTCTTAACATTTTTCTCATCCCTTTCAAGTTTTCTAAATCTTAAATGAATTATATCATAATTTTACATAATATTTAATAGTTTTAAATATTTTTTTATTTCAGAACATTTTTTATGTTTTTATCTAAAAATTTTATTACAATCATTTTTTCTTTGTTTTATTTATATACAAAAACCGGGACTCTTACGAATCCCGGCTGATTTTTATTTAAAAATCTAAATTTTTTAAATCCTCTATTAATTTTTCTTTTAAAGTTACTGCAGAATATTCTAATACTAAATTAGCTTTTGGAGTTTTTTCTTTGATTATTTTCAGAATAGAAGAAAAATCATATTTTCCTTGAGATATAGGAAGATGTTGATCTTTTTCTCCGTCATTATTATGAAGATGATAACCTATTATTCTCTCTTTTAATTCTTCTATCACTTTTGGAATATCCCATCTGTTTATTACAGCATGACCTATATCAATTAAAGAGTAAAAATTATTCTCTTTTATAAGAGATATATACTCCTCTTCACTGTACAGCATATTCCCTTTAACTCCAACATTCTCAACTACAGTTTTTATTCCTTTACTTTGAGCATATTCTATTAAAATTTTTATTCTCTCTTCGACAATCTCTTTTATTTTATCTCTGTTATCATTATTTAAAACTTCGTTTGTATGAAGGACTATAAACTCCCCTCTGTTATTATGAGCTAAATCCACTGCATACTCAAAATCCTTTTTCATATATGTCCACTCTTTTTCAGAGGCAGTTAGAGTAAAATATCTGTATGGTCCGTGAAAAGAAGCTGATTTTATTTTTAAATTTTTTAATAGCATTTCCAATTTTATAGTATGCTCTTTATCTGAAGGCTCGATAAAAAATTCTAAATTTTCTATTTTATTATCTTCAAAAAACTTTTTTGTATCCTCATAGGAATCTCCTGCACATATTAAATCACTGACATATATCTCCTTCATAATATCTCCCTATTATTTCATTAATTTCATAATTTCGTTTTGAGCTTCTTCTAAAGCTTTATCTGCTGGTTTTTCTCCGCTTAGGATAATATCTCTTGTATCAATTAAAATTTGTTCTGCTTTTAATCCATTACTTCCTGAAAAACTTGCCCATTTTCCCATATCAGACATTTGGCTTGATGCAACATTCATAAGTTTGTTTTCTGTTAAGAATTTATCAATTCCTGTTCCTTTTTCTTGAATTGCTGATGGAAGATATCCTGTTCCCTTTGTCCATTTCTCTGCTGATTCTGCACTTAAAAGGAATTTCATAAATTTCCATGCTGCTTTTTGCTCTGCAGGATCTTTTGCCATTATCATTAACATATTTCCTCCAGCTGGAAGTTTTCTGTCTTTTCCTTCAAATACAGGGAATTTTGCTCCAACAAGATCAAATTTTGCACTTGTTTCAAAATTTTCTCTTTTACCTATTGTTGTTACTACCATTCCTATTTTTCCATTTAAAAAACTTTGGAATCCTTCATCGTTACTTACATGAACAGCAGATTTATCTTTTACCATATCTGCTATTAGCTGATATGCTTCTGCTGATTCTTTAGAGGCAAATGTTGGAATAGTTACATCTCCTTCATATTTTAACATCTGCCCCCCATTTCCTTCAAGAAGAGCTTGTTGTGCCCAGTTATCTGCATATTCCTGCATAAAAAATCCTGGATTTCCTGTTTTTAATTTTATAGTTGATGCTGCTTTTACAACATCATCCCAAGTTTTTGGTAAATTATTTGGGTCAAGTCCAGCTTCTCTAAATAAATCTGCATTGATATACATAATAGGGTTACTTATTGAATAAGGGATTCCTACTTGCGTACCATCAACCTGCCCAAGTTCCAATACATTTGGAAGAAAATGTTTGTTAAAATAATCTTTATCCTCAGGGAAATATTTATTTACTACATCTTGAGCTGTTACATAATCAAAATTATCCTTTGCATAGTTTAAATATGAATATCCCATCTGTACAACTGCAGGATAATGATTTGAGGCAGCTGCAACCTGCAGATTTTGTGTCAATCCTTTGTACATGTCAGGATTAAATTTTTCCACAACCTCTATATCATTGTTCTGTGCATTAAACTCTTTTATTAACTCTTTTACTGCTCCCCCTCCAAATGATTCAGAAGCCACATGCCAATATTCTATCTGAATTTTTTTATTGTCAGAAGCCTTAGTTTCTCCTTCTCCTTGCGAACAAGCTGCCATAAACAACATTCCTGTTAATAATCCTGCCTTTAAAAAGTTTTTTTTCATTATTTTCCTCCTAAATATAATTTATTTTTAAATTGTTTCTAAATTTTCTTCTGTTACTGTATCAAAAAACAGTATATTTTTTTCTGCAAATTTTATATAAACATCTTCATATCTTTCAAAACTACTGTCCCCTGCAACTGAAGCTGTTATTTTTTCTCCGCTTTTTGTTATTATTTGAAGACATTTTTGACTTCCATAGTTTTCTATCTTATTAATATTTCCTTTTATATATCCCTCTTCCTCTTTGCTGCTTACTTTTACATATTCAGGTCTGATTCCTAAAAATACCTCATTTTTTGGACCTATTACAGCTCTTTTTTTCTCAGAAAGTTTTACAACATTTTCTCCAAAAACAACTTCGTCTTTTTCTACTTTTACTTTTATTATATTTATCTGTGGTATTCCTATAAATTTTGCAACAAATATATTTACAGGATTGTTGTATATTTTTTCAGGTGTATCAATTTGTTGAAGATATCCTCTGTTAAGAACAGCTATTCTATGCCCTATTGTCATAGCTTCAATCTGATCATGAGTTACATACACAAAGGTAGGCTTATAAAGATTATGAAGTTTTACAAGCTCTTCTCTGGAACTATTTCTTAACTGTACATCAAGATTTGATAAAGGTTCATCCAAAAGGAAAAAAGGCGAACGCTTTACTACTGCTCTGCATAAAGCTACTCTCTGTCTTTGTCCTCCTGACAACTCTTTAGGATATCTCTTTTCCAACCCTTCCAAATTTAAAATTTTTATTGCTTCTTTCGCTCTTGTTTCAATAACTTTCTTATCCACCTTATTCATTCTCAGACCAAAAGTTATATTATCCCATACTGTAAGATGAGGATATAAAGCATAGTTTTGAAAAACCATAGCTACATTTCTTTCACCTGATTCTATGTTATTCACAAGTTTTTCTCCAAAATATAACTCTCCAGAGCTGATACTTTCAAGTCCTGCTATCATTCTAAGTGTTGTACTCTTTCCACATCCTGAAGGTCCTAGAAGTACAAGTCTTTCACCTGATTTTATTTCTAAATTTAATTTTTTTACTACTTTTGTATCCCCATAATTTTTACAGACATTTTTAAAAACTATTTTATTCATTAAATTTTCTCCTTTTACCCTTTAATTCCTGATTTTACAAAACTTGTTATTATCATTCTTTGACATAAAACATATAATATTATTGGAAAAATTATTGTTGCTCCTGCAACTGCCATTGTAACTCCCCAGTTATTTCCTCCTTCTGAACTTATAAACATTTGAAGAGCTAAAGAAAGAGTATAATTTTCCTTACTGCTTAAGATTATAAGTGGCCAAAAATATTCATTCCATGAATTTATGAAAAATAAGATTCCCATTGCTACAATAGAGTTTTTTATCATTGGAATGATAAGATATATCAGTGTTTTTATTTCTGAAATTTTATCTATTTTTGCAACTTCCAAAAGAGAGTTTGGAATTCCTCTCATATTCTGCACCATTAAAAATATTCCCATTGCATCAGCTAGTTGTGGAAGAATAACTCCAAAAGCCGAGTTTAAAAGTCCCAATTTTGATATTGTCAAATAATTTGGAATCATTGTTACAGTAAAAGGCACAAACATTGTCATAAGTATTAAGAAAAATACAGTATTTTTTCCTTTAAATTTTTTATATGTAAGTACATATGCTGCCATAATGCTTGTAACTATCTTCCCTGCTGTTATTCCCGCAGAGATAAAAAATGTATTCCATATATATCTAACTATAGGTACATTTTTCCAAATATATATATAATTTTCAAAAGTCATTCTCTCTGGTATCAGTTTCAAAGGATCAGCAAAAATCTGTTCCATATCTTTAAAAGAGATGGATAACATATATATTAAAGGAAACAACTGCAATAGAATTATTATTAAAAATATCACATGCCATTTTATTTCTCTAGTTTTCATAATAAACTCCTTTTTCTAAAATCTTTATTTTTAATGTTATCAATATGAAGAAAAATAATGTTGTTATTATTGCAAGAGCTGAAGCTCTTCCTGTTTGGAAAAATGTGAAAGCATACTGATAAATACTATACACAAGGTTTGTACTTCCATTGTTAGGACCTCCTTGTGTTAAAACATTTATAGGCACAAATACCTGCTGAAGTCCATAAACTACTGTCATCACCAAAACATAAAGCCCTGTGGAAGATGTCATTGGAAGAACAATATAAATAAAAATTTGTAAATTTGAAAGCTTATCTATTTTAGCACTTTCTATAAGTTCAGCAGGAACTTCCAAAACACCTGCTAATAGCAACAATAGATTGTAACCAAAAATTTTCCATGCTGTAATTATTGTTATTACCAAAATTACAAGTCCATTTGTTTTTAGCCAGAACGGAGATTCAAAACCAAAAATACTATATATTTTTGCTACTGGTCCTATCATAGGATTAAATATCCATAAAAATATAAGTGAAGCTACTACAAGGGAGATTATACTTGGAAAAAATATCATTGCCCTGTAAAAATTTTTCAATTTAGTTACAAGATGGGCCAACACATAGGCTGCTACATATGGGAAAATGAAATTAAATACTATAAGAAATAATATATAGATAAATGTATTTCCCAAAGATTTATATACTGTTCCATCTTTAAAAATTTCAATATAGTTATCTAAAAATATAAATTTTTTATTTTTACTTATCATATTCCAGTCCAAAAAACTAAGATATATACTGTTTAATATTGGCCAAAAAATAAATACTGTAAAAATACTCATTGCCGGAACTAAAAATAGTAATGTTATCGGATTCTTCTTTTCTTGCATATTCTCTTATCTCCTGTGTTTTTAATATAGAGATAATTTATCATATATATGTAAATCCTGTATAAAACAGCTGTAAAGGTTTCTTAAAAGCTATGTTTATTTTTTGTAAAATTTTTCCAATATAAAAAACCGGAACTCTTACGAATCCCGGCTAAATTTTGCATTTTATATTATTTATTGTTTTATTTCTTCTTTTGGAGCTTCTTCTGATTTTTTTTCTTCAGGTTTTGGAAGAGGATTTCCAAACATCCATTCTATTTGTCTTCTAAGTCCCATAAGGTCATATTCTTTACCTTCAACAGTAATTTTATCTCCTTCTGGAATTGTCATATATCCCTCTTCTATTGGAGCATTTTTATCAAGATTATGTTGTATTTTAATAGCTTTTCCTAAATCTACTGGAGTAAATTCAGTTTTTACAACTTTTATTACATCTTCTGTATTTAATATTTTTTCCACCATATCTGGAGTAAATTGTCTTTGAGGCGGATAATCTGCTATGAATAATGTGTGTGATGATATAAATTTAAGTTTATCATCAGCTGTTTTTTCTAAAATATCAATTGTATATCTTCCTCTGTCTTTTATTAAAATATTGTCAAGATCAAGAATTTTTTTACCTACACCAAATGGATCTACCATTGGAATAAATTCACCTTTAGTAATAAGATCATCATTTACTCCGTTTATTCTTACTTCAAATTTTGTAGGTTTTACAATCTCTTCAATTGTTACAACTATTGACATATGTCTCATTGGGATTGGGAACATTGGCTGAATAAGATTTTCAAAAGAACCTAAAATATCAACAGCTCCCCCCATTTGTGGATTCATTTGTGCTTTATATGCAACTACTATGCTTTTTACTTTCATGTAACATTCCCCCTGTGTTTATTTTTCAGCGTTCTCTTTTTATAATAGCATATTTCTTATAGAAATTAAATAACTTATTTCTAATTTTCCCTATTTTTTATAAAATCAGCAAGTTCTATAAGAAGAGTACCTCTCTCCTTAGGAAAATTATCTGCTATGATTTTTTTAGCTTTTTCTGTAATCTCATTTAAAAGTTCCTTACTTTTTTCCATTCCCACCATTGAAGGATAAGTTGCTTTTTCTATCTCTGCATCGCTTCCTATAGGTTTTCCAAGTTTTTCAAAATCTCCTTCAACATCAAGAATATCATCTTTTATCTGAAAAGCAAGTCCTATAAGATTTGCATACTCCTCAAGTTTTTCCCTTATATCTTTTGACACATCTCCAAGAATACAAGCAATCTCAACAGGAAGTCTTAAAAGTTTTCCTGTTTTATTTTTATGGATATATTTTAAAGTTTCAAGAGATATTTTTTTCCCTTCACTTTCAATATCTATCATTTGTCCGCCAATCATCCCATTTATTCCAGCATAACTTGAAGTAAGTTTCACTATCTCAACTATTTTTTCTGCACTTACACCTCTATTTTTTTCAGTCAGCACATTAAAAGCATGAGTTAATAGAGCATCACCTATTAAAATTCCCTCTGCTTCACCAAATTTTTTATGAGTTGTAAGTTTTCCTCTTCTGTAATCATCATTATCAAGAGCTGGAAGATCATCATGCACAAGAGAATAAGAATGTATCATTTCAAGGGCAGCTCCTGAAGGAAGCCCAATTTTTTCATCTTTTCCCAAAAGATCAAGCACCATTAAAATAAGAATAGGTCTTATTCTTTTTCCCCCATTAAGCACAGCATATTTCATTCCTTCTGCTATCTGTACAGGATAAGAAAATTCACTCAAATACTCATCAATAGTTTTTTCCACCAATACTTTTTTTTCTTTCAGATATTCTTTTAACATAATCTATACATCTCCCTCTTCAAAAGTAATCTCTCCATCATTATCTGAAACTTTTATTATTTTTCCCTCTGCTCTGTCTAAAATTTCAGAAGAACTTTTTATAAGCTTCATTGCCTTTTCATATTCCTTAATTGAATTTTCAAGAGAAAGCTCACCATTTTCAAGTTTTTCTATAATCTCATCTATATTCTCTAAGTTTGACTCAAAATCTCCAATTTTTTTCATATATACCTCACTTTTTACAAATTGCTTTCCTTTATATTATATCTGTTCTTAATATGTTTTTCAAATAAAATAAAAAATCCCTGCCATAAAAGTCCTGACAGGGAAATTTTTTTATTCTTTTGTAAAAAATGATATAGCTTTCTTTCCATATAATCTTCTGTCTGAAAATTTAAATCCTTCTACATCTTCAATCAAATCTTCAAATACATGGTGTTCACAAATAATAAGTCCTCCATCTGCTAAGATATCCGCCTCTCTTATAGCTTTCATAACACCTCTGCAAAGTTCCTCTTTATAAGGAGGATCCATAAAGATTATATCAAATTTTTCATTTTTTCTTCCTAATATCTGTACAGCTCTCACTGCATCATTTTTGTAAGCTCTGCATCTGTTTTCAAAACCAAGAGAGTTTATATTTTCAATTATTACTCTCAAAGCTTCAGGATCTTTTTCTATCATAACAGCTCTCTTTGCTCCTCTGCTTAGAGCTTCAAGAGCAATATTTCCTGTTCCGCTGAAAAGATCTAAGAAATTACATTCCTCAATATATGGAGCTATTATTGAAAAAAGTGATTCTTTTATATTTGCAAGAGTAGGTCTTGTATCCATACCTTTTCTGCTTTTTAATTTTCTGCTTTTTGCTTCTCCGGCTATTATTTTCATTGTGCCTCCTAATAAATAAACATTGCATCTCCAAAACTGAAGAAATGATATTTTTTCTCCACAGCTTCTTTATATACTTTCAACATAAATTCTCTGTTTGAAAATGCTGAAACAAGCATAAGAAGTGTTGATTTTGGCAGATGAAAGTTTGTAATAAGTGCATCTATAATTTTAAATTTGTATCCTGGATAGATAAATATATCTGTTGAAGAACTTTCTGCCATAAGAGTTCCATCTTCTTTTGCTGCTGATTCCAAAGCCCTTACAGTAGTAGTTCCAACTGCAACAATTCTTCTTCCCTCTTTTTTAGCTCTGTTTATAATTTCACAAGCTTCTTTTGGAATTTCAAATCTTTCTTCATGCATTTTATGGTCTAAAACATCTTCTGTCTGAACAGGTCTGAATGTTCCAAGCCCTACTTCAAGAAAAATATCTACAACAGTTATTCCCTTATCCTCTATTTTTTTCAAAAGTTCTTTTGTGAAATGAAGCCCTGCTGTAGGAGCAGCCACAGATTCACCTTTTATTGCATATACAGTCTGATATCTGCTTTGGTCTTCAAGAGCTTCCACAATATATGGAGGAAGAGGCATTTTTCCTAAATGATCCAACACTTCCTCAAAAACTCCCTCAAAAGAAAATTTTATTATTCTGTTTCCATCATCTTTTATTTCTAAAAGTTCTCCTACAAGTTCGTTATCATTTCCAATATATACTTTCTGCCCTATTTTTAATTTTTTAGCGTGTCCCACAAGACATTCCCATGTATCAATAGAGATTCTTTTTAGAAGAAGTACCTCTAAGACAGCTCCTGTTTCTTTTCTTCCGAAAAGTCTAGCAGGAATTACTTTTGTAGAATTTCTTACAAGAACATCTCCCTCTTTAAGATAATCTATAATATTGTAAAAATGTCTGTCCTCTGTTGTTTCAGTTGTTTTATTAACTGCCATAAGTCTTGAATGATCTCTTGGTTCAGCAGGGTGCTGTCCTATAAGTTCCTCTGGCAGATTATAATCATAATCAATTAATTTTGTAGACATCTTTTATTTTTCCTCTTTTCTTCCAATAATAACTCTCTCTATTCCTGCATAGTCTGCTACTCTTCCTACAACTCTAAAACCATTTTTCTCCATAAGCTGACTTACAGTTTCACCTTGATTGTATCCAACTTCAAAAGCAAGATATCCTCCATTTTTTAGATAATCCATACTCTCTTCTGATATTTTTCTATAAAAATAATATCCGTCCCCTCCATCTGTAAGTGCCATCTTAGGCTCATATTTTTTTACTTCAGGCATAAGTTCATTATATTCTTCCATTGGAATATAAGGGGGATTTGACACAATCAAATCATAATTTTTATCTCTTACATTTTTAAAAACATCTGACTTTAAAAATTTAAGATTTAAAGCCTCATTAAGTTCTCTGTTTTCAACAGCAACTTTCAGTGCTTCATCACTTATATCAAGCCCTAAAACTTCACTATCAGGAAGTTCTTTTGCAAGAGTAATTGAAATCGCTCCGCTTCCTGTTCCTATATCAAGTATTTTAGGATTTTCTATCTCTTTCATAAGCATAATACATTGTTCAACCAAAATCTCTGTATCAGGTCTTGGAATAAGAACTCCTTCACTAACCTTAAATGTTCTTCCGTAAAATTCCCATTCTTTTATTATGTACTGAAGAGGTTCTCTATGTTTTCCTCTTCTTATAATGTATTGTCTTATAAGATTTTTATTCTCTTCTGAAATTTCATCATCAAAATTAAGCACAAGAGCAGCTCTTTTTACTCCAAGTACATGAGCAAAAATATATTCTGCATCAAGTCTTGCATTTTCAACTCCATATCTTTTTAAATATTGGATGCTCTTAGAAAGAAGTCCTATGTTTTCATCTTTAAAACTTTTTCTTTCTTCTTGTTTTTCTTCAATTTTTTCAGCAGATTTTTTCATTTCAATGATCTCATCAAAAGTTTTTCTGCTTCTTGCCATCTCTCTCAAAAAAGATTTAATTTTATTTTTTTCTTCAAGCTCAAGCTCCATCTCAAAATTTGAATAAAGCTCGATTCTTTTTATTCCTAAAATATGACTGATTAATTTTTCACTTTCAAGTCTGGGTTTTGAAAAGGAGTATTTTTCCAAATACTCCTTTGAAAATTCTATTATTTCTAATAATCTCATGATTACTCCGCAATATTTTTCAGTTTTTCAGCCTGATCAAATGTTGTAAGAGCATCTATCATCTCTTCTAAATCTCCATCTAAGAATGCTTCTAGTTGGTAAACAGTGTATTTTATTCTGTGATCTGTAATTCTTCCTTGAGGGAAATTGTATGTTCTTATTTTTTCTGATCTCGCTCCGCTTCCTACTTGAAGTTTTCTTTCGTTTTCAACTTGTGATCTTTGTTTTTCACATTCTATTTCATAAAGTTTTGAAAGAAGGTGTTTCATTGCTTTTTCTCTGTTTTTAAGCTGTGATCTTTCATCTTGACATTGTACTACAATACCTGTTGGAAGGTGAGTAATTCTTACAGCAGAGTCAGTCATATTTACGTGCTGTCCTCCTGCTCCTCCAGATCTGTAAGTATCTATTTTAAGTTCAGCAGGATTAATTGAACTTATTTGTTCAACTTCATCAACTTCTGGAAGCACTGCTACTGTCGCCGTAGATGTATGAATTCTTCCAGCTGCTTCTGTTGCAGGAACTCTTTGTACTCTGTGAACTCCTGATTCATATTTTAATTTTGAATACGCTCCTTGTCCTCCTACTGAAAATACAACCTCTTTTATTCCCCCAACACCGATTTCTTGAAGTTCTATTACATCAACTTTCCATCTGTGTCTTTCAGCATATCTTACATACATTCTGTAAAGATCCCCTGCAAAAAGAGCAGCTTCATCTCCTCCTGCTCCTCCTCTTATCTCAATGATAACGTTTCTGTCATCATTAGGGTCTTTTGGAAGAAGAAGAATTCTTAATTCATCTTCAAGTCCAGGAAGTTTTTCCTCAATCTCTTTCATTTCTTCCTGCATCATTTCTTTCATATCTGCATCTTTTTCAGATTTTATATTTTCTTTTATAAATTCTAAATCATCAACAAGTGATTTATACTCACTGTATTTTTCAACAATTGGTGTCAGCTCGTTTAATGCTTTATTGTACTCTATCATCTTTTTAGTATCACTTGCCACTTCAATAGTTCCCAAAAGATGTGTAAGCTCTTCATGTCTTTTAACAACTTCATCTAATTTTCCGAACAATTATTTCAACTCCTTATACCTATATTTTAACTTATAGATTATACCATAAAAATAAATTGATTACAATATATAGTCTTTTTAGAAAAATAAAACAGTCGATATTTTAATTTTCCGACTGTTTTAAAAATTATTTTTCCAATTTTTCTTCCAAATTTTTGCTAGTTTTAAATTTTATGTATTTTCTTGGTTTAGCATGAATAATATTACTACTGTCTTTTGGATCTACAATTTTTCTTTCTTTGGTTTCCTTAACTTCAAAAGTACCAAAATTTCTGAATACAACTTTTGGATATTTTGAAAATACCTCTTTCATTGTTTCAAGAAACAGCTCTACTTCTTTTGAAGCTTGTTCATCACTTAAATTATTCTGTTGTGCATAAAATTTCTTAAATTCTTTTTTTGTCATAATTTTTCCTTATTTTTCCAAACACAAATTATCTTCTAAAGATTTACTTACTTTGAATTTTATATATTTTCTAGGCTTTGCACAAATAATATTGCTGGTATCCTTTGGATCTACAATTTCTCTTTCCTTAGTTTCTTTCACTTCAAAAGAACCAAACATTTTAAAAACTACTCTTTTATCAGTCTTTAATGCTTTTTCCAATGTTTCAAGAAATCTGTCTATTTTTTCCTCTGATTCTTCAAAATCTTTTATCTTATTAAATTCAGAATAAAAAGTTACTAAATCAAATTTTGTTGTCATTTTTTATTTCTCCAAATTTTAAATAAATATATCCCCACGAGCTATACTCCAAAGTATTTCAAACATAATTGAAGCTATACCAACTTCAAGATAATTATAAGTTGTATTATTTCCATGCATAATACTATTTCTAAGATTCATTTTTTTAGTAGAAAATAAACTATCCAATATATACATATACTCTTCTTTTATCTGTGATTTAGCATATTTCGAATACAAAACTGCTCCTAATGTTCGCTTCTCCCCAATTAAAACCATTTTATTATCTTTTGTATCTTTTAAAATTTTATTTTTTACAAATAAAGAATATATTCTTCCCATTATATATTCTTCTGAACCAAGAAAAGTTACTTTTTCTATTCCATTTTTTAAACTTTCAAATTTTTTTATAATTTTATCATCAATTTCTTCCAATGTAATTTTATTTTCTTTAACTAAAGTATTAATTTCTGTTATTCCATTATAAAGCATTCTTTTTTGTAATTTATCTAAAAGAAAATGTTCTATTAACGACGGTAAAAGAAAAGTTGCAGTCACAGCATGTTCTCCATTTTCTATATTTTTTTCAAGTGAACAAAATTCTGATTTTTCTATATTTTTTCTATATATTAATCCGTTTTCTGTTATCTCATAAGGATAATCCATCCCTAAAATTAATGAATAATAATCACATATAGCTTTATAATATATTTCTTTATAATTTATCATTGTTTCGGGGATAATAATTCTATGAATTATTTTAGTATTTAAGTAATAACTTTGGTGATAATTTCTAAAAAGATCAGACAGATATATTCCTATATCTTGTATTAAAATTTTTTTGGCAATAAAATCTTCTTTCTCTTTTTTATCATCAAAATGTCCAGGAGGATCTGGAAATGTGGCATTTATAATATCATACTCATATATTTCTTTGAAGTCTTTAAAAATTTCTGATCTTATTTTTGCTTTTTCATCAAAATTAGAAGTTTCTAATAATTTAACTAACTTTTCATTTATATAATTTATTGCCTGTTCTGGATTACTTAATTTTGTATACATACCATTTTCTGCAAAAAATTCTTTTTTATAAAATTTTTCTACCATAAAAATATCACCTCTTCACATTTAATAAAATTTTAAATCTTTTTATATTTTTTTCTTTCCTGAAGATAATTATTAAACCATAAATATTTTTGTAAAATATGACCATATTTTTCCAATAAAGATATACTTTCTAAAGGAATATTTTCTTTATTTTCAATAATATCTCTTATCTTTTTCTTATATTGTTTCATAACTTCTTTTACATGAGCATGGATATTTTCTAAATATTCTCCACATTTATTTTCATTAACATATAATTTGCCTTGTTCTGTTAGATAAAAAATGTTTAAATAATACAGTTTTTCTTTTTCATCATAAAGTATAATGGTATCTGTATTTTTATATACTAATTCTGCTATTTCTTTATTTATTCCTATTCTAATATAGTTTGAAAATTTACTTTCAAGAAGATATGCTTCATTTGCTGCAGGACCAAACATTCCCTCCATATCATTCCAAATATCTCCATAAGCAACCCCGCTTCTAAAGAATATTTTCTCTTTAAGAAGTTCTACACATACTTTTGAAAATGAAATTAATATCTCTTTTATAACACTTTCTTCAAAAATATCTTTATTTTTATATTTTTGTTTAAAAATTATAAAACAGCAATCTGAAAAAGCAAAAACTTTTCTTGTAAAAATTTCTTTTCCTATATTTTCTATTTTTTGTACTTTATTTCTAAAAATCATATTAGCACTAAATAGTTTTTTAAAATTATTCTCTGATTCTTTTGTTCCCAGTAAATCAATAAATATAACTATAGATTTACTATAATTTTTTTCATCTACACAAGCATAATCCTTATCTCCAGAAATACCTGTTAAATATTTTAAAAATTCATCATGTGATATTTTATCCCTATTTTTTAAAATTTTTAAGTGATCATTTATCGTTGAATTATATCCTTCTTCTCTTAAAAGACTGTTTGAAATATTATATGAGTCTAATGCTCTTTGAAGATATTCTATTGCTTGGTCATAATCCCCACGTGAAGCCAAATTTTTTGCAATAGCAACATCTAAAACACCTGTTTCTCCAAAATTTTGAATAATTGTATTATAAATATCATCTGCTATATCATATTGTTTACATCTTTTATATTTTTGTCCCAAATATAACAAATTAAGATATTGTTCAAATTTATTACTTCCAGGTACATCTGGATAATATTTATAAGTAATTTCTGACATTTTTGCCCTCCTATGAATTAATTTTCTTTTTTCTTTAAAAATAATAAATTATCTCTAAAATCTTTATTACTTAAAAATATTATAAAAACAATCACAAAAGTTATAATTCCTATAATTGTTCCCTGTATTATCCAGTCAAACCATGAACTAATATTTTTTAATGGAATAAATTTCATTACAAAATTACAACTTAGTAATGAAATAGCTATTAGAACTAAATAATTTTCATATATTTTTATATAATATTTTATATTTTTACCAAAACATCTTTTAAAAACTAAAATCGGTCTTGCAATGCAAATTATTAAAATATTTGAAAATATTGTTCCTATTATTACTCCGTTTAATCCAATATATTGAACTAAAATTATTGATATTACAAAATTTATTACAGCTTCTGATATCGGTAGATGAATATCATCAAAAAATCCACTTCCATCTTTAAAAATATCTGTTATTCCTCTGAAACATTGAACAAATAAATTTGTAAGAATTAAAATTACAGTTAATTTCGGTAATATAAAATCTTTTCCAAGCCATAAAAAAATAAAATTATTTATCAGTTTATAAGTACAAACTGAAAATAATATACTGACAAATAAGGATAAAATATTTAAATTTTTCCAATAATTAAAAATATTTTCTTTACTATTTTCTGCAATATATTTCCCTATTTTGGGTCTAAGCACATTTAAAACTATACTTATGATTGTCATTATCATTTGAATTATCATCTGATAACTTGCATATATCCCTACTATTTCAAGAGAAATAAATTTTGAAATAAGTATTAAATCTGTATTAAATACTACCAGTCCTGCAACTTTATGCCAAAACAAATTTTTTAAATTATTGGTTATTGACTTATCTTTTATTTTAGTTTTAAAAATATAACTGTAATTTTTTATATAATACAATTTATAAAAAACATACTGAATTACATTATCTAAAATCAAAAGCAGGATAAAAATTAAAAATGACTGTAATTTTATTATTACCAATATTTGTAATAACTGGCAGAATATTCTGCTTCCACCTTGTATCAATCTTACAAACAAAAATTTTTGATCTGCTGCAAATAAAATAGAATACTTTACAAAACTATAACTTAAAGCTGTACTTATTACATATAAACTCCAATATAAATAAATACTTCTATCAATTATTTTATCTTTTATAAAAAAAGGAATTATAGGATTTAAAAATAAACCTATCATTAAAATAAATAAAAATATTTTATTATATAATGAAGTGATTGTATTTATTACTATACTTATTTGTTTATAATTTTTTTCAGCCAGTGGTTTATACAAAGCATAAGTTGAAGCAGAAGCTAAACCTATTTCTGCTAAATTTAAATATGCAAGTAATTGAGTAAATAATTTCATTAAACCTAAATTTGGGACTCCAAGATAAAAAGCAAAATATCTATTTACAAGAAATAAAGTTATACTTATCCATACTGTAATTATTAAATTTAAGAATATACTATAATACATTTTTTTCTTCTTTTTTACTTTTTAATTTTATAATTTTTTTTCTTATTTTATTTAATTCAAATATTACATAACCAAGATAAAAACATAGTTTTTTATTTTTAAATTCTTCAAAATTTTTATCTATTAATTTTTTTCTCACTAAATCAAACCAAATTCCATATAAATAATAACTATATAATTTATTTCTATTTATTAAATTATTATTCCTTATAACAGTTTTCAAATAAAGAACATATCCTTTAGGAGAGCTCATAAAACGTGTCTCCATATTTTTAGTTAAACCATCTTCTAAATATTCGCCTTTATAAATAATTTTATTAAACCATCTTATTATATACCCATTTTCTGCTATTTTATTCCATACTACCATCTCTGATAAAAATGTTTCATTTTCAAAAACAGGAAATTTATATTTTCTCAAAATATTAGTATAATATATTTCAGCTTTATCGCCTATTATATTATTATTTAATCTTTCTAAATTTGAGCAATCTTTATATTTACCTTGAAATGTTTTTCCTATCATTATATTTGTATTTTTATATCCTCTTAAGCCACTTACACCTGCATAATTTTTTTTATTTTTTATTGTACTAAACCATTCTAATATTGTTTCTATACTATCATTTGTCAAAATATCATCTGAATCTACAATAAAAAAATATTCTCCTTTTGCCTTATCCAAAGCATAATTTATTGCTCTATGTTTTCCTCCATTTTTAATTTTATAATATTGTATTTTAAAATCATTTTTCTGTTTCAAAATATAATTATTAAATAATTCCTCTGTATTATCTTGTGAGCCATCGTCTATCACTAACCATTCAAAATTTTTACTACTTTGTTTCCTTAAACTTTCATATAAATTTTTTATAATATAACCTCTATTATAAGTTGGTGTCATTACTGTAACCATTTTCTCTCCTTTTTTTCATTATATTAAAATATTATTTTCCCATTTATCTATTATCTTTTCTATGTTATAATTTTCTAAATCTTTTTTAGAATTTAGTTTAAATTCTTTTAATTTTTCTGGATTTGAAATAAGAAATTCTAATTTATCTGTTAAATCATCAATATTTCTATTCTTTATTAAAAAACCATTAAAATTATTTTTAACTAAATCTCTTGGACCACTATTACAATCAAAAGAAATAATAGCGAGATTAAATTTTTTTGCTTCTAATATTACCATCGAGAAACATTCATATAAAGAAGTTACTAGTAGTATATCTGATTTTCTATATTCTTCATCTATATTTTGAACTTCATTTTCTATTTGACAATTTTTTATATTTAATTTTTTTATCAGATTTGATAAATATATTTTTTCTCCTTCATCTTTACCTATTATTTTTAACTTCCAATCAGGATATTTTTTTTCTATTTTAGAAAAAGCAAAAATAGCTTGATCAAATGCTTTTACTTTACTCAATCTTCCTACACATAAAATCGTTTTATTTTCTTTTATATTATTTTCTTCACTATTTTTTAATATAATAGGATTAGGTATTAATTCTACTTTTTTACCATATTTTTTTTCATATATTTTTTTATCTGTTGTGTTCAATATAATTATTTTTTCCATAAATATATAGGCTATCGTTCTTAATATCTTTAATACTATATAGGTTTCTTGAAAAATACTATTATGAATCCATGATATTTTTTTTATCTTTTTTATAAAAATCATCGAAGTCAATATTGTCGCATCATCTCCCAAAGCTACTATATGGGTATATTGATTTTTTACTATAACCATTCTTAAATTTTTCAATAGATATAATGGCTTTATCTTTCTTAGAAAAAAATTTTTGCTATTTTTAAAATTTAATGATAATAAATTTATTTCAGGAGATAAATTATAAAAAGATTCTGTTTTTTCATATGAAATAATATCTACTTTACATATTTTTTCCTTGACAAGACTATTAGCAATTATTGACAACACTCTTTCTGCTCCACCTGAGGTTTTTAAACCAAAAGGTATAAAAAATAATATTTTTTTCATTTTTACTCCTCTAAAACCATTTAAACATAATTACCGTTGATGGATAAAATAATATCCCAATATGATAAATCCATATTAAAAAAGTATATATTCTTTTTCTTTTTTTAAAATTATAAGATTC
>DXWL01000010.1 GCA_019416865.1 Fusobacterium sp. | reverse complement strand
GCACTTGCACTGCGTAGGTCAGCGGTTCGATCCCGCTTATCTCCACCATGCCTAGGTAGCTCAGTTGGCTAGAGCATACGGTTCATACCCGTACGGTCGATAGTTCGAATCTATTCCTAGGCACCATTTAAAAATAAACCCTGTTGATTTAATCAGCAGGGTATTTTTTTACTTTCTTATCATATTGAAAAAGAGATGTTGCAAACTTATAAAATGCAACACCTCTTAATTTTAAAATTTTATCTCGTTCAAAATATTTTCTTCCATATCTTTTATATAAAAACTTCCATTTTCAAAAACTCCAAAAGAATTTGGATTATTCTCTTTTGGAAGAGATATCGAACCAGGATTTAAAAATATTCTTTCATCTTTTTTCTTTATCATTGGAATATGAAAATGCCCATACATCATTATATCTCCATCCGCCATTGGAAGAGGATTATCAATATTATAAATATGTCCATGAGTCATAAATATCTTTTTATTTTCCCAAAATATCATATTATAATCAGCAGTAATAGGAAAATTTAAAACCATCTGATCCACTTCACTGTCGCAGTTTCCTCTTACTGCAATAATTTTATTTTTATATCTGTTTAAAAGTTCTGCTGTTTCTTTAGGATTATATTCTTTTGGCAGAGGATTTCTCGGCCCATGATACAATTCATCTCCCAAAATTAAAATCTTATCATAATTGTTTTTTTCAAATATTTCAATTACTTTCTTTAGATAAAAAAGAGAGCCATGAATATCTGATATTACCATTAACTTCAAAATTTCCTCCCAAGTTTACAATGCAAGTTTATATATCTCAACAATATCTTCTTTAGTAAGTTTTTTCATAGAACCAACATTTCCTCTAAAAACTGCATTTGCTGCCATCTCTTCAAAATGTCTGTTATCGATATTTATTTCTGAAAGAGAAGCAGGACATCCCAATGATGTGAAAAATTCTCTTGTTTTTTCAATGGATTTTTCTGCTATTTCTCTGTCTGTTCCTGTTAAATTCCAAATATTTTTTCCGTAATCTACAAATCTATGAATATTTTCATCAGATAAAACATACTTCATCCATGCAGGAGTAAGTATTCCAAGTCCTATTCCATGAGTTATATCATATACTGCACTAAGCTGATGTTCAATTTGATGTGTTGCCCAATCTGTAGATTCTTTACCATAAGTTACAAGTTCATTAAGTGCCATAGAACTTGTCCACATAATATTTGCTCTAGCTTCATAATCTTTTGGATTCTCTAAAGCAATAGGAGCATAATGAATTATAGTTTTTAAAAGCCCTTCTATTAATCTATTTTGCATAAATCCATCTTTTTCAGCAGAAAAATATTGTTCAAACAGATGGCTTATAATATCTATTGCTCCGGCACAAGTTTGATATCTGCTTACAGAATAAGTATATTCAGGATCTTCAACTGAAAATACTGGTTTTAATTTAGGATGATTAAATCCAACTTTCATATTTACAGACATATTTGATATAACAGTGCTTCCATTCATCTCACTTCCTGTTGCAGCAAGAGTCAAAATCGATGCTATAGGAGTAACCTCTTTTATCAATCCTTTTTTTCCACCAATATAAAAATCTGTCCAGAAATCTCCGTCATATTTACTTTGAAGTCCTATCGCTTTTGCACAATCAATTGTACTTCCTCCACCCATTGCAAGAATAAGGTCAATATTATTTTTCTTACAAATGTCAGCCCCATAATATACTGTTTCTGTTCTGGGATTTGGATCAACCCCAGCAACTTCAAAAAACTCTATTCCATTTTTATTTAAAATTTCCACAACTTTATCATAAATTCCATTTGCTTTGACACTTCCTTTTCCATAAACAAGAAGTACTCTTTTTCCGTATTTTAAAATTTCTTCACCTATTTTTTCAATCTGCCCTTTCCCAAAAAATATTTTTGTGGGAATGTTGTACACAAAGTTTCTCATTTTAAAACCTCCTTATAATAATTGTATCTGTTTTAAGTATAACATATTTTTTCAAATCTTTCTTGATTTATAACTATAAAAATGTTATTGGTTTTAACAATAAAAAAATTTAATATCTACTATAATTTTATAGGACTATAAAATATAGAAAAAATAAAATTCTCCAGTCATAAAATAATTTTTTTAATTATTTTCTCCCAGAGAATTTTTTAAACTTTTAATATTTTATTTTACAAGCTCTTTAAATCCTTCACCCAAGACCTCTGAAACTTCTGTTATACTCATAAATGCTTTTCTGTCTGTATTTCTTACTATTCTTTTAACAGCTGTAACTTCGTATCTATTCATTATACAATATAAAATATCTTTATCTGCATTTGTGTATCCGCCTCTTGCATTTATTACAGTTACCCCTCTTCCTGTTTTTGTCATAACTTCATTTTTTATCTCTTCACTTTTATCTGAAATTATTATAAGAGCTCTTGCCTTACTCATATCATCTTGGATAAAATCTATTGCCTTTGTAGAGATAAAAAGTCCTACAAGAGTATACATAAAAACATCTCTGCCAAAAAGAATTCCCAAAGCTGACAATACAAAAAAGTCCAAAATCAAAAAAGCTTTTCCCACTGGTAAATCAAAATATTTATTTAAAATTTTGACAAGAATATCACTTCCGCCACTTGAACCTCCACCTACAAAAATTATTCCAAGCCCTATTCCTATAATAAGTCCTCCAAAGATAGAGGCTATTAATTTATCCTCCATTGGCCCCATATAATTTGCAAAAACTTTAAAAGCAAAAGAAGTCATAAAAGTTCCATAAAAAGTTTTTAATATAAACTCTCCCCCAATAAGTTTATATCCCAATATTATAAGAGGAATATTTAAAATAAAATATGTCGTTCCCAAATCTGTATTGAAAAGATAATGGAGAATAGTACATATTCCAGCCAATCCTCCATCAGCCATCTTATTTGCAACAAAAAAATAATTTACTCCAAAAGCATAAATAAATGCTCCAATTCCAATAAGAACAATATCTTTTAATGTTTCCTTTTTCATACCTTCCCCCAGTTATAATATATTTAATATTTTCTACTATATATTATACCACTTTTTAGACATGAAGGAGAGCCATTATATCATCTCTTACATAATCTTTTCCCTCCAAAGAATTTACTATCTCCATTACAATAGAACTGTTTTTCAAAAATTTTTCCTTAAGAATTTTTTCTTCTAATGTTCCTCTTAATAAAAGGTTTATCTCTAAAATATTTTTTCCAAATTTGTCATTGTGTATTCTATCTTCAAGTCTTTCTTTCCAAGGAGGATCATAATATATTATTACATCATAATCTGCTATTGAAAGTTCCTTAAAATCTATTCTACTTGCAAAAATAATTAAATCTTTTTCATCATTGAACATCGAATAAATATATTCTCTTTCTGTGATTTCAGTTTTAAGATCTAGAAATTCACTCCTCCATTTTCTAGAAAATCTTTCTCTAAATAATTTCAATACAGCATCATACTGTGTCACCACTATTGTTTTTAAATTTTCATCACTACATTTTTTTAAAAAAAGTTCTGTTGCTTGTATTTTTTCTGTTCTAAAATAAAAATCTTTTTTACATATTTTAGGATGAGAGCATATTTGAGCTAATCTTTTTAAAATTGTGAAAACTCTTTTTCTTGAAATAGTTTTTATATCATCATTTTCAATTATAATCTTATTAAGTTTTCTTAAATATTTTATATATAACTTTCTGTATTCTTTATTTTGATCCATATCTATTATAAGATTTTTTACTGTAAGTGCTGGAAGTTCATTTTCCACTCTTACTTTTTTTCTATGGATTATATATGGATTTACTAGAGATAAAAACATATCCTTTCTCTCATTTTTTTCTTCATCTTTTACTTTTATATATCTCTCTTCAAAAAATCTTCTGCTTCCAAGATATCCTGGTTTTATTAGTCCAAAAAGATAATGTATATTATAAAGATCATCCCATGAAAATCCACCTGTTAAACAAAATCTGCTCTCTCCCTTAAGTTTTAAAGAGTTTTCTAGAAGCATATCTCTATTTTTTACATAAAGAGCTTCATCAAAAATTATATTTGCAAATTTTATATATTTATATCTTGAGAAATCTGCTGCAAAAGTTGTATATGAGCCTATTAAAATATCTCCTACTTTAGATTTGTCTATTATTTTCTTCTCTCTTCCAAAGTTCCGGTTACAATTTTAACTTTCCGTGAGGGCATGTATTTTTTAATCTCATTCTCCCAATATCTCGTTAAAAACGAAAAAGTAAGAATCAAATTCTGTTTTTGTTTTTTATATACATAAAGATAAGTTATTAATTGAATTTTCTTTCCAAGTCCTGTATCATCTGCAAGAACACCATTAAGATTTTCAGTTCTAAATCTTATAAGAGAATTTGCACCTTTTCTTTGATAAGGTCTTAAAATTTTAAAAACAGGATCTAATCTTGGTATTCTAGGATTTATTTTTTTTGCTATTTCTAGAATTTCTTTTCTAACCTGCATACTTGTTAAAGTTTTTTTTATGAATGGAAAATATGATTTTTCTCTTTCTACGATTCCTTCCCTTATTTCTGATACCTGTACATTAAGACCTGTCAATAACTCTTCAAATTCTAAAAGTTCAACAGAACATATATCATACATACCTTTTGCTGACAAATAATGGTATTTCTTCTTCCTTAAAATATTTTTTAATATGTAAGGTATCTCTCTGTTATCAATTCCTGGAATTGAAAATTTTATAAGAATATTTTCTTTAAAAATAATCTCCAACTGAGGAACAAGCTTTCTATATTCCTTATTTTCCAAATCATCTTCTTTAATTACAGTATAAAGTTCCTTTATTTTTTCTATATGTTTTGTCATAAATTCATAAATTTTTTCTTCTTCTGAACCTATACAAAACATGTCATTTATTCTTTCAAATCCATAAAAATAAAGTTTTTCTTCCAGTTCATTCAAAATTTTTCTCTCTTGGTTTATATTTTTTAAAACTATACGCTTCCTACAGATTTCATTTGAATTTCCATCATAAATAAATTGAGGAATTATCCATAATTTTCCTGTGTAAGATTCTTTTACTTTCAGCTCTACCGACATCTTTTTGGGAACTATAATCTGTCTTTTTAAACTTTCTCCCACTGATACTGTCGAAATTTCTTCTAAAGATTCTAAAATTTCTTTTAAAGCAACTGAATCAGCACTAAGTTTCAACTTTTTTTCTGCCCTTTCAAAATCTGCTAGATATTTTATCTTTTCTATTTTTTCATTTCCTAGATAAAAAATAGCTGTCTTATTCCCCATCTCTTCTTTTACTGCTGCATAGTGTTCACCTACAGGAATTATTTTTAAAAAACCTCTGAATTGAAGTATGTAAAATTCTTTTCTTGTCGAAATATGAGTTTCTGTTGGAAAAAAAATATCCTTACTATAATTTTTAGACATATTTTTTATAAAAATAACAGCCTTTTCTAAAAGTACTTCAGGTATTGTTATTTCTCCTGTTTTTTTATTTATGTAATCCCTGCTTTTTTTTAATTTTCCTATTCCACTAATAAAATCTATAAACTTTTTGGCTTCTTCTGTAAATTTTATAGTTTGATAACTTCCATATGTTGTTTTGTAAAAAGGGACTCCTCTTCCATTAAAGAGTTCTTCTATTTTTATATATTTAATAAAATTTTCCTGTGTATAAACATAAAAATTTGATAAAACAAACAAAAAATAATCTCTATTTTCTACAAGTTTTACTCTGACATTAAAACCTATTTCTCCCTTTCCACTTCCCTCTGAATTTATTATCTTTTTATAAAATTTTTCCTGCTCAAGTTTTTCCTCTTCAGAAAATTTTTCCATACTGCTTTCTTCTGTTATTCCTGCAATCTTTATATTTATCAAAAAAGCTAACAGATGAACACATATATTTTTTTCATTTACATAACTATCACAACTACATCTGCAAGTAAGTATTTCATAGTCTGTTGAAAGATACTTATTCATTCTTTCAATCCATACAATTGTAAATCTATATTTTAATACCTCTTTTACTATTATATATCCTGTTAAATAATTATATTTTCCATCAGGATCATTTTTAAAAACAAAATTTTCTTTGATGGTTGGCTTTTCTTTTAAATATTCTTTTGCTCTATACCATAATTCACTATCTATTTTTTGATTAAACATCTTTTCAATCTCTTTTTTCCTCATAGTATCTCCTCAAATGTAATCTCAACTGTTCTATTATATACAATATTTTTAAAATATAAAATATTAAAGATTTTATTTCATTTTTTTACAAATCTTTTTCTGATTATAAACAAATATATTCAATAATACTCATTTCTGAAATAAATTAGTATTTTTTATATTTTTGTGATAAAATTAGGTTATACAATAAAGGAGGGGATCAAATGAACAAAATACTAAATATTTTATTACATACTGACGAAGAAGATAGATGGGCTATTACTTGTAAGAATGCAGAAACTATATTAAAAATGGCTGAAATGGGAAACTACACTGTTAATCTTGAGATAGTTGCCAACTCTTTTGCTGTAAAAAGTCTTTCAGCAGATAGCTTTGCTTCAACTTTAAAGTTAAAAGATACTCTTATTGCTCTCCAAGATAAAGGTGTTAATATCTATTGCTGCAGTGAATCTATGAATTTCTTGGAAATTGATTCATCTATGATTCTGCCGTTTGTAAAAGTTGTTCCATCGGGAGTTTTCCATATAGCTCTTAGACAGCATGAAGGTTTTGCATATATTAAACCATAAAAATATATTGACATTTTTTCTAAATAACTGTATACTTGTTTAGTAAAATTTAAGAAATCCTGATTTCTTCAGGTAGATGTTCTACACAGATTAACCATCTATAAAAAACTAGGCTAAAAATTAAAATAATTTATGTTGTTTTTTAATTGAGGCAGAGTTAACTGCCTCTTTTTATTTCTGCAGGAGGAAAAAAGAAATATTATGGGAGTAAGATATAATAAAATTACAGGAAAGCATCAAAGAGAGATTGTTTTATTAAAAAGTTTTCCATGCAGATATGGAAAATGTAGTTTCTGTAATTACATTGAAGATAATTCCACTGATGAAGAGGAAATCGATTCTGTTAATCTTCAAGTACTAAAAGAAGTAACAGGGGAATATGGTGTTTTGGAAGTAATCAATTCCGGCTCTGTTTTTGAACTTACACAAAATACAATGGCTGAAATTAAAAAAATTGTTATAGAAAAAAATATTAAAACTCTTTATTTTGAAATATATTATGGTTATATAAAAAGATTGGATGAAATAAAAAAATATTTTGAAGGGGTTGAAATCCGTTTCAGAATGGGAATGGAAACCTTTGATAATGATTTTAGAATAAATGTCTATAACAAAAATTTTTCTGTTGATGAGAAAGTTTTAGAATATATGAGTGAAAAACTTTATTCTGTATGTCTTCTAGTTTGTACACAAGGTCAGACTAAAGAGATGATAGACAGAGATATAGAAATGGGTCTCAAATATTTTAAAGCTGTTACAATAAATGTTTTTATAGATAATGGAACAAAAGTAAAAAGAGATTCTGAACTTGTTAGATGGTTTGCTGATAAATATTCTTATCTTATGAACGATGACAGAGTGGAACTTTTAATAGATAATAAAGATTTAGGGGTGTTTGAACAATAATGATATTTAGAAATGAAATTTTATGGTTTTGTATGCTTGTTGCAAATTTTTTATTTATTCTTTTAGCTTATAAAAAGTTTGGAAGAATAGGACTTTATACATGGATACCTATATCTACAATCCTTGCTAATCTTCAAGTTGTACTTTTAGTAGATCTTTTTGGTTTTGGTACTACTTTAGGAAATATTCTTTATGCAGGGGGATTTCTAGTTACAGATATTTTAGCAGAAAATTATGGAAGAAAACACGCTCAAAAAGCTGTTTATCTTGGATTCTTTTCATTAATTGTTATGACTGTTATCATGCAGATTGCTGTATCATTTACACCTTCAGACATTGAAGAGGGGATAGTAATGTTTAATGGTGTAAAAAGAATATTTGATTTTATGCCAAGGCTTGTTGTAGCTTCTCTTATTTCATATCTTGTATCTCAATCACATGATATTTGGGCTTATGAATTTTGGAGAAAAAAATATTCTGCTCCTAAACATATATGGATAAGAAATAATGCTAGTACAATGATAAGTCAACTTATTGATAACCTTCTTTTTACTCTTATTGCTTTCTGGGGAGTTTATCCAAAAGAGGTTCTTATAGAAATTTTCCTTACAACTTATATTATGAAGTTCATTGTAGCTGTATGCGATACTCCTTTTGTATATGCAGCACATTATTTAAAAAGAAAAAATATGATAGAAGAAACAGCATAAAAATAGAAAACTGTCTTGAAAAAGGCAGTTTTTTTAATTATGGACAAGACACATTTTTTATTGTATCATAAATGATAGGGATATATCCTTAAAGGGGGATTTTTGATGAACGCTGATAAAACAAGAGAAAAAATAGATGAACTTTTTGATAATTCTGAATATGAAGAAGCTTTAAAACTTATGAAGGAACTGGAAGCAGCCGGGCAAGATGATTCATGGCTTCTTAGTAATATTGGATGGGCTTTGGGAAGACTTAACAGAAGAGAAGAAGCTCTTGAATATCTAAGAAGAGTTGAAGTGAGAGAAGAAAACGATGAAAATGGGTGGTTAAGTTGTGAAATCGGTTGGAATTTAGGGCTTATGGATAGAAACAAAGAGGCTGTTTTTTATCTTCAAACTGCAAAAAGAGCTGGAAGAGATGATGCTTGGGTAAATTCTGAACTAGGATGGAACTTAGGGAAATTAGAGAAATATGAAGAGGGAGTTTTTTATTTAAAAAAAGCTATTGAGATGGGAAGAGATGATTTCTGGATTTACTCTGAAACAGGTTGGCAGCTTGAAAACTCTGGAAAACTTCAAGAAGCTTTGGAATATTTTAAAGTTGCAAAAGCTCTGAAAGGTTCTGATATATGGCTGAATTCACAAATAGCATGGATTTATGGAAAACTTGATAAACATCAGGAAGCTTATGATCTCCTTATTTTTATAAAAGAATTAGGAAGAGATGATAACTGGCTGAAATCTCAACTTGGTTGGAATTTAGGAAAATTAGGAAGACATAAAGAGGCATTGGAAGTCCTTCACAATACTTGTGAAAATGGAAGAAATGATATTTGGATAAATAATGAAATAGCATGGAACTATGGAAGAATGGGAAAATATACAGAAGCTGTGAAATATTTACAGCGTTCTGAAAAACTTGGAGCTGAAGATATTTGGGTAAAAACAGAAATGGGTTGGAACTTAGGAAGAATAGGGGAAACTCAGGAAGCTTTAAAATATCTTTATAAAGTCCATGAAGAAAATCCTGAAGATGCTTGGATACTTACTGAAATTGGTTGGAATTTAGGAAAAGAGAAAAAACATGAAGAAGCTATAAAAGCTCTTAAAGAGGCTATTGAACTTGGATTTGAAGATGCTTGGATAAATAATGAAATTGGATGGAACTATGAGCAGATTGATGAATATGATGAAGCTCTAAAATTTTTCTTAAAATCTTCAAAAATAGAAGAACCTGCTGCTTGGACAAATTCTCAAATAGGATATTGTTATGGACACTGTAAAGAAAAAGATTATAAAACTGCTGTAAAGTATCTTAAGAAAGCTAAAAAGCAAGGGCGTAATGATTCTTGGATAAATGGAGAAATCGGTTGGAATCTAGGAAGAATGAAAAAATATAAGGAAGCTGTAAGAGCTCTTAAAGAAGCTGAAAAACTTGATGGTGAAAAAACTTCTGTTTGGGTTATCAGAGAACTTGGATGGAATTTGGGAAGGCTTGAAAAGGCAAAAGAAGCTCTTTTCTATCTGTTGAAAGCTGAAAAAGAAGATGAACTTGATGATTGGTTGGCAACTGAAATTGGTTGGAACTATGATAAACTTGATGAATATGAAAAAGGACTTGAATATCTTTTAAAAGCAAAAGAGCTTGGAAGAGATGATGATTGGCTGAATTCTGAAATTGGTTGGGCCTATGGAGGACTTGAGAAACATGATGAAGCTCTAAAATATCTTTATCTTGCCAAATCTCAAGGAAGAGATGATGGTTGGCTGTACGATGAAATCGGATGGAACCTTAAAGAAAAAAAAGAATACAAACAGGCTATTGAAAACTTTATGAAGGCAGAAAAACTTGGAAGGGACAGTGTATTCCATTTCAGCAGTATGGCTGAATGTTTTAAGGAGATTGGAGATTACGAAAATGCCTATTTCTATTTTAAAAAAGCTAAAGAAAAAGACAGAGAAAGTAAGAGTTTAAGTGATGATATTAGAGAAATAGCTAAAAAAATTAATAAATCTTGTGAAGCTGAAGATTTTTTAAAAGATTTTGAGGAAGCTAAAGAAGATAATAAATAAAAAATAAAGGAGAACCTGTATTAATTTATAGATTCTCCTCTTTTTATTATTTCAATATTTTAAAAAATTAAATATCTAGTGGTTCAGAAATTTTAAAATTCTCTGTTAAAAATTTTGCTACATTAGGTGATAAAAATGCTGGTAGGGTAGGACCTAAATGAATATTTTTCACACCTAAATAAAGCAGACTTAAAAGTACAATTACTGCTTTTTGCTCATACCAAGATATATTATAAATTATAGGAAGATCATTGATATTTTCCATATTAAATATCTCTTTTAATTTTAAAGCTATCAGAGCCAAAGAGTAAGAATCATTACACTGTCCTGCATCTAAAACTCTTGGAATACCATTTATCTCTCCCAAATTTAATTTATTATATCTATATTTTGCACAACCAGCTGTAAGAATAATATTATCTTTTGGAAGATGTTTTGCAAACTCTGTATAATATTCTCTTTCTTTACTTCTTCCATCACATCCCCCCATAACAACAAATCTTTTTATATCTCCATTTTTTACAGCTTCTACAATTTTATCTGCCAACTGAAAAACTTGATTATGAGCAAATCCTCCTAATATTTCTCCTGTTTCAAGCTCTTTTGGAGGAAGAGATTTTTTGGCTAAATCTATTATTTCAGAAAAATCTTTTTTTTCATCTCCTTTTATGTGTTTGCACCCTTTAAAAGCTACAAGCCCTGTTGTAAAAATTCTATTTTTATATGATTCTTTAGGTGGAACTATACAATTTGTTGTCATTAAAATAGGACCGTTAAACGCTTCAAACTCCTCTTGTTGTTTCCACCAAGCATTTCCATAATTTCCAATAAAATTCTTATATTTTTTAAATTTAGGATAATAATGAGCTGGAAGCATCTCTGAATGGGTATATACATCGACTCCCGTTCCTTGAGTTTGTTCTAGCAACATCTCTAAATCTTTCAAATCATGTCCTGAAATAAGTATTCCAGGATTTTTTTCAACACCAATATTAACTTTAGTAATTTCAGGATTTCCGTAATTCTCTGTATTGGCCTTATCCAAAAGCTCCATGCCCATTACACCATATTTTCCTGTTTCAAGTGTAAGATTTATTAATTCTTCTACTGATATATTTTTTTCTAAAATTTTTCCAAGAGAATCTTCTATAAAAATATTAATTTTTTCATCTGTATATTTTAAAACTTCAGCATGTTTGATATAGGCTGCAAGTCCTTTTAATCCATATGTTATTATTTCCTTTAAACTTCTTTTGTCCTCATCATTTTCTGATAATACTCCTATCTTTTCAATTTTATTCAAATAATCTTTTCTTTGAATAAAAAACAAAGCAGCTTCTGACAAACTCTCTTTATTTGTTAACTCCTCTAAAAGTTCCTCTTTAATTTTTAAAGATTTCTCTATTTTATTCTTCAAATCCTCTTCATCAAAATTTACATTTGTTATAGTAGTAAAAAGATTTTCTGTGATTAAAATACTAACTTTTTTAGAAATTTTCTTATCCTCTTTTCTTAATTTTGAAGTAATTTCAGATATTCCTTTAGTTATATATATTAAAAGATCCTGTAAATAAGCTATATCAGAATTTTTTCCACATACACCTATTATTTTACATCCTACACATCCTGCTGTTTCTTGACATTGATAACAAAACATTTTATTTTCCATATTTGTTCTCCTTTTGTAATAGTTCTATGCCATATTGTAATTTATTTTTTTATATTTTTATGTTGCATAAGCAACATATTTATGTGATATAATTTATTTAAAAACAGGGAGGAATTTTATGAAAAATTTAGAATTTTTAAAAAAATTACCTATTTTTTTTGATTTAAACGATAAAGAAATAACTTCTATATTAACATTTTTTAATTTTTTTGAAAAATCCTTTCAAAAAAATGAATTTATATTTGAAATAGACAAAAAAATTGATAAGATTGGAATAATTATTTTAGGAGAAATAAATATTATTAAAGAAGACTTTTGGGGAAACAGAAATATTTTAAATAAATTCAAATCTGGAGAAATTTTTGGAGAGGTTTTTGCTCTTTCTAAAAGTTCATCAAATATAATGGTTGAAGCTTCACAAGATTGCAAAATTTTATTTTTGGATTTAAAAAATTTTTCTATAAATAGTGAAAAAAATTCTGAAGAAATTATAAAATTTTTGACTAATATTTTTAAAATTTCATTAAAAAAGAATATTTTATTTACTGAAAAATTAGAGCATATCAGTAAAAAATCCATAAGAGAAAAAATAATATCTTATCTTTCAACAGAAGCTCAAAAAAATAAAACAAACTCTTTCTTAATAAAATTTGACAGACAAGAATTAGCAGATTATCTTTTTGTAGAAAGAAGTGCTTTATCCCGTGAGCTTAGCTCTATGAAAAAAGAGGGATTAATTGATTATAAAAAAAATCATTTTACTTTAATAAAATAATATTCGTTGCATATACAACATATTTTTACTCCTTTTTATTTTATAATATTTTTATAAATTTTAAGGAGGATTATTGTGATAAGAAAAATTATAAAAATAAATGAAGAAAAATGTGATGGATGCGGAGCTTGTGTCAAAGCCTGTCATGAAGGAGCTATCGGACTTGTTAACGGAAAAGCTAAACTCTTAAGAGATGACTATTGTGATGGCCTTGGAGATTGTCTTCCAAGCTGTCATGCTAAAGCAATTACTTTTGAAGAAAGAGAGGCTCTTCCATATGATGAAAAAGCTGTTATTGCTAAGTCTGGTAATAATTTAAACTCTTCTTGTTTAGGACATAAAATTGAATCTTTCAAAAATAATCATGAAGAAAATACAGAAAACGAGGTTTATGCAAACAGTGTATTAAAAAGTAAACTTAGCCAATGGCCTATTCAAATAAAATTAGTTCCAACTAATGCCAGTTTTTTTGGAGGAGCTAATCTTTTAGTAGCTGCTGATTGTACAGCTTTTGCTTATGGAAATTTTCATAACGAATTTATTAAAAACCATATAACTCTTATAGGGTGTCCAAAATTAGATGCTGTAGATTATAAAGAAAAATTAACAGAAATTTTAAAACTTAATAATATTAAATCTCTGACAATTGTAAAAATGGAAGTTCCTTGCTGTAATGGTATTGAAAAAGCTTGTATAGAAGCTCTTAAATCCAGTCAAAAATTTATACCTTGGCAAACTATAACTATTACAAGAGACGGGAAAAAAATAACAAATATATAATGTTTTTATACATAATTTTAAAGGTAGCTTTTTAGCTACCTTTATTTATTAAGAAAATATTAAATTTTTTAGATTGTATAAAGTGAATAACAATAAAAAATATTCCTAAATATACAAAATAAAAATGAATACTGGAATAGATTTCATAAGAAATTTCCATTCGTTTATATTGCAATATCTTTATTCCTGTAAAAAATATAATTATAAAAATATTAAAAAGTATCAATATAACAGCTGTTTTAAATATTCTTTTAAAATTATACCTTCCTTTGAAAAAACTTCTGTACCAAGAACTATTAAGAAAAATATGAAAAATAGTAAAAATGAATAAAAAGATTCCCAATAATTTGTGAATTTTTTCTCCTGTAAAATCATAAAGCATAAGAAAAATAAAAATAATTACCATAAAAATATCTGTAATAATTTTGAATAGATTTCTGAAAGTCATGTAAAATTCCTCCAAGATATTTTAAAGAGGCCTACATATATTTTGCAGACCTCTTTGGGATGAAAATTTAAAAAATGAAATATATTATTTAAGAAATTTTAAAATCTATATTCAAATCCTGCATAGAAAGATCTTTCAGAAGCAGGATCATAAACTTGAACACCATTTTCCAAAGCTTCCTGATCAAAATTTTGTCTGTCAAGAATGTTGTTTATTCCTCCATAAAGTTTTAAACCATTATCCATAATATAATTTGTTGTCAAATCAAGAGTAATATGACTTCTTGCTTTAAATTTATTTTCTCTGTCTAAATAATATCCATCTTTATAATTAAATGTTAAAATGGTATTAAATTTATCAGTCCATCTGACTCCTGTTCCAATATTAGCATTTAGCTTTGAAGTATAAGGAACTTGATTTCCCTCAATAGTTTTATCTTGATTATTTTCTGTAATCTCAGCATCAATGTATGATATTCCTTCGAAGAAGAAAAGTTTTCCATAATCTTGACTCAAATTAAGCTCAATACCCTTTCTCTGTGTTTCGTCAAGATTGTCATATGTCCATTCATTTCCATGAGAAATTTCATTATAATAAATTTCTCCTTTTGTTCTTCCTACAAAAGCATTAAGCTGAATAACTGAACCAAAGATATAATCTTTTAATCCTACTTCAAGAGTTTGATTTGTTTCAGCATCAAGATCATTCATAGAGTATCCTGTTTGTGCAGATTTATCTTGAAATTCTGTTGGTGCAGGAGTTCTGAAGCTTTGTTCAGCTCTTACATAAACATTTCCTGTATCAGAATAAATATAGTTTACAGCAGCTTCATAACTATCATTTATCATTGATTTTTTTATTTTACTTAGTGTTAACCCTCCATCTATATACCCATTTACAACATTAATAGAACCAAAAGAACCATTCATTTTTCCTGGCATAACTTTATGATAATAATGAGAATTTTTTGTTGTATCAAAATATATCCACTCTCTTCTCACTCCCTGCATAAATTCAAACTGTCCAACTGTTGTTTTATTGAAAATATATGCTCCATGGCTCTCTTTTTCACTATCTAAATTATAAACTTTATACATATCTAAAAAATTATCAAAATCTCTCTGAGATTTTTGAAGTTTATAATCATATCCTAAAATAAAATAGCTGTTATTTCCATAACTGTATTTTAAAGATGGATTAATTTTAAATTTTTCCTCTGTAAAAGTTCCAATATAATCAGCATAATATGAAGCATATCCTTTTAGGTCATCAGAATATATAGCTGTCATTTCTCTTTGTTTAATATCATTTGTTGTTTTTTGCCAACTTGCAGTCAGGTTAAAATCCAAATTATCAGTAAGCTCTCTTTTATAATTTGCAGAGATATCATCTCTTGTTATTTCACTTTTTGATAAAATATCATAAGAATTATCTAATTTCCCCTTAATTTCCATATCTCTTCCAGCAAGATTGATAGTTCCACTTTCAGGAAGCTGACTTCCTGTTTTATCTACACCAGATTGATTATTGTCTGCTTTCCATTCCTCTCTTGTCAAAAGGTCAGCTGTTTTAGTTTCTTTTTCATAATGAACATATCTTATTGATAAATTTGATTTGTCATCAATTTTTATAAGTCCTGTTGCATCTATATTATAATTTTTATTTGTTTCATCATCTCTGTTTGTTTTGCTGTCTTCCCTCTGATAATTTACAAGAAGTGAAATTCTGTCATTTATCTTTGCAGCAGTTCCTGCTTTAAAGATTTTTTCACTATTGCTTCCATATCTTGCTCCAACATAAGATTCATTTTTTTCAACAGAATCTTTTGTTATAATATTTATAACTCCACCATTTGCTCCATCTCCAAAAAGAACTCCATTTCCCCCAGGAAGAATTTCTATTTTTTCAATATTTGAAACAGGTATACTATTTAAAGGCAATGTTCCGTGATTGATATCAATAGGATTTAAACTCATTCCATCAACCATAACTTGAACTGTCCCCTTTGAATTAAGTCCACTTCCTCTCATTTCAATTGACTGCCCTATAGCATCATTTTTTATAGTAACAAGAGGAGAATTTTCTAAAATTTCATAAACATCTTTATAATTTTTTTCCTCTATTTCACTCTGTGTTATAACTTGAACATTTTTAGGTGTATTTTGTAAAGTTTCCTCGAATCCATTTACAGATTTTACATATGTTTTATCAAGAACTACTTCTGCAGTATTTTCAGCATATGCTGCTGCACTTATAATAAATGCTAATAATAAAGTTTTTTTCATAAATTTTACTTTCCCTTCATAAAAATTCTTATAATTTTAGATACCTTAAATTTATATCACAATTTATTTTGCATGTCAAATTATTTTTTGATAAAATTTTTTTGATTTATTTTAGCGAAATAATACTATCTATAAAAAAATTTTTTACAAAGAGTTAGTTTTTATTTTTATATTTTTGAGAATTTTAATATATAAAAAAATCATATACATTAGTAAAAAATTTCACTAACATATATGATTATTAATTTTTCTATGGTGCCTGGAGCGGGACTCGAACCCGCAAGATGTTGCCACCAACGGATTTTGAGTCCGTCGCGTCTACCAATTTCGCCATCCAGGCATATTACACTTAATTATAATATCCCATATTTTCTATTTTGTCAATATCTTTATCCTAAAAAATAAAATAATTTAATTTTGTAATCTTACATTAATATATAGTATAATATATTCTAAGAGTTACTTTATTTATGGAGGCGTTGAAATGCTAATAAAAATTATAAGCTGTGAAAAAGATAAAAATGGTTATGCTGTAAAAGTTAAATATAATCATCCTGACTGTTTGGAAATTTATCCTGATGGCAAAGGAGGACAGCTTGGGGACAGGGGAACTATAAATAATATTGAAATTTTAGAAGTGAAAAATGATAGTGTGATTGTTGCTGATGAGATTTTACCAGGAGAATATGAATATTCTTTGGATATGGAAAGAAGAGCTGATCTTGCACTGCAGCATACTGCCGAGCATCTTCTTTCAGGAATTCTTTTAAAAGATTACAACCTTAATAATGTAGGATATAGAATGGAAGAAGAAGTATCTACTTGTGATATTGATACAGAAAATTTTTCTGAAGAACTTCTTAAAGAGGTGGCAGAAAAAGTAAACAAAGCTATTTCTGAAGGAGCAGAAGTATGTGAAAAAATTGTTACTCATGAAGAAGCTGCTGAAATAGATTTAAGAAAAAAATTAAGTCCAAAAATCACAGGGGATATAAGAATTGTTGAGATAAAAGGATATGATCTTTGTGCCTGTGCAGGTTTCCACTTGAAAAATATAAAAAATATTAAAGTATTTAAATTTGTATCAAGTGAAAGAATAAAAGGAAAATATACAAGAGTAAGTTTTGTTGCAGGAAACAGAGCTATAGAGGATTATAATAAAAAAGCTGAAATTATAAAGGAGCTTAATCACAAATTCAGCTGTCGTGATTATGAAATTATTGATAAACTTGAAAATTATCAAAAAGAACATGAAAATTTAAAAAGAAATTATCTAGCTGTACTACAAAATTATGCTCAAGTTTTGGGGGAATCTCTTCTTGAAAAAGCAGAAAGTATAAATTCTCATAAAGTTATAATCTATGAAGGAGAAAAAGATTTAATTGATAGTCTGAGAAAATATTTTTCAAATAACAGCGAAATAACTTTTGCAGGAATTTCTGCTGATACTGCTTTTCTTTCAAGCCAAAGTATAAACTGTACTCAGCTTATAAAAGATATTATTTCAAATGATTCTGCTCTTAAAGGGGGAGGAAGTCCTAAACAAGGAAATATTAAAGGAAAAGTTTCAAAAGATATAATCATAAAAGCTGTGGAAAACATTACAAAGCAATAAAATTTTAACAGCTAAATTTTTAAATAATTGTGTTTTTTCAAAAAAACTGATATAATAAGTCTTAAACTTTACAAAATATGGAGGACAAATGGAAGAATTTAAATTAAATTTATTAAACCTTGACGAGAAAGAAACAACAGATTACATTCTTTCTCTTGGGATGAAAAAATTCTATGGAAAACAGATTTTCAACTGGCTTCATGGAAAATTGATAAGAAATATAAACGATATGTCAAATATATCACTTAAAGACAGAGAGATGCTTGATCAAAAAAGTTATATCCCTCTTCTTAATCTTATGGATCACAAAGTTTCAAAAATTGACGGAACTGAAAAATTCCTTTTCAAACTGGAAGATGGAAATACTATTGAAACCGTTCTTTTAAAACATAAAACAAGAAATACTCTTTGTGTTTCAACTCAAGTAGGATGTCCTGTAAAATGTGCTTTCTGTGCAACAGGAGCTTCTGGATTTGAAAGAAATCTTGATGTACATGAGATAATCAACCAAGTTTATACTATTGAAAGAAGATTAAGAAACAAAGGAGAATCTGTTAACAACATTGTTTTCATGGGAATGGGAGAACCTCTTTTAAATATCAACAATCTTATGAAAGCAATAATTCTTTTATCACATGAAAATGGATTAAATATTTCAAAAAGAAAGATTACAATCTCAACTTCAGGAATTGTTCCTGGAATAGAAAAACTTCTTGAGGAAAAACTTCCTGTAGAACTTGCTGTATCTCTTCATGCTGTATTTAATGATAAAAGAGATAAACTTATTCCTATAAACAAAAGATTCCCGCTGGAAGATCTTTTCACTGTGCTGAAAGAATATCAAAGAATTACAAACCGTAGAATTACTTTTGAATATATCTTAATAAAAGAATTTAATGTGTCTGACAATGATGCCAATGTTCTTGCTGATTTCATGCACGAATTTGACCACACATTAAATCTTATCCCATACAACCCTGTTGTAGAAAATGATTTTGAAAGACCTAGTCAGAAAAAAATTGATAAATTCTACAGTATTCTAAAAAATGATAGAAAAGTAAATGTTGTTATAAGAGGAGAAAAAGGAACAGATATCGACGGTGCTTGTGGACAGCTTAGACAAAGAAAAACTGGTAAATAGTATTAATTAAAAAATTAATGGAGATTAATATGTGGAAAAAAATTTTTAAAATAGCCGGAATTTCTGCTGTAGCTGTGGGGATAGTTGGAGCTGTTGCAGTATCTCTTATTATAAATCACTATAAAAAAGAGATACCTAATATAGCAGAACTGGTTGAATCTTATACACCTTCAATCCCAACTCAAATATATGACAGAAATGGAAAGGTTATAGATGTTATATATAAAGAATCAAGAGTTCCTGTAAAATTTGAAAATATTCCTCCAGTTGTTAAAAATGCTTTTTTATCTATTGAGGACAGAAGATTTTACAGCCACTACGGAATCGACCCAATCGGACTTGTAAGAGCTGTTTTTATTAATCTTACATCAGGAAGAGCAAAACAGGGAGCAAGTTCTTTCACTCAACAACTTTCAAGAAATGCTTTTCTTTCACATGAAAGAAAACTTTCTAGAAAAATAAAAGAGGCAATTATCACAATAGAAATAGAAAAAAGATATACTAAAGATGAAATTTTTGAAAAATATCTAAATGAGATATATTTTGGTGAAGGAGATTATGGAATAAGAAGTGCTTCGCAATCTCTTTTCAAAAAAGAACCAAAAGATTTGAATATTGCTGAAAGTGCTATGCTTGCAGGAATGCCTAACAGACCTGGAGCATACAATCCAAGAAGAAATCTAAAACTTTCTCTTAACAGAACTCATGTTGTTCTAGGACAAATGCTGAAATATGATATGATCACAGAAGAAGAATATGAAAAAGCTATAAAACATAAATTTGTTCTTGAAACAAATCTTCCTGCTGATTATGACTTTTCAAAAATTGATCCTGATACAACAACTGTAGTTTATAAAAAAGGATTTGTAAACAAATCAAAAGTACCAAGTTTTACAGATATGGTTCAAAGCCTGTTATCTGAAAACTTTGACGATGAAACAATATATAACAGTGGTTTAAAAGTTTATACAACTCTTGATTACGACATACAAAAAACTGCTGAAGAAGTATTTAACAACTACACTCCTCTTGTAAAAGACGAAATGCTTCAAGGAGGAATGGTTACTCTTGATACTACAAATGGTCATGTTATATCTATTATCGGAGGAAAAAATTTCCAACCAGGAAATTTCAACAGAGCCCTTGATGCAAAAAGACAAATAGGATCAGCCTTTAAGCCTTTTGTATATCTTACAGCAATCATTGATGGAAAAAGTGAAAATACTATTGTAGAAGATTCAAGAGTGATCTTTGGAACATGGGCTCCTAAAAATGTAGGAACTCTTTACAGAAAAAATGCAACCCTTCTTGAAGGACTTGATAAATCTGTAAATATGGTTTCAATAAAGCTTTTAAGAGATTTGGGACATAAAAAATTAAAAGATACAATTGAAAAGACAAAATCAGGTCTTAATCCTCCAGAAGATCTTACAGCTTCACTGGGATCTCTTGTAGGAACTCCAATGGAACTGGCAAAAGCTTATGCAGTATTTTCAAATGGAGGATATGCTGTTGAGCCTGTATTTCTTTTAGAAGTAAGAGATAAAAATGATAATACTCTTTATAAATATACTCCAAAAATAGAAAAAGTATTTAATTCAGAGGATATTGCTCTTACTGCCAACCTTCTTATAAGTTCTACAAAAACAGGAACAAGTCATTCGGCACAAGTAAAAACAAAGTATGGAAAACTGATTGAACAAGCTGGAAAAACAGGTACTACAAATGATGCAAGAAGTGTTTGGTATGCAGGATTTACTCCTGAGCTTGTTACAACAATATATCTTGGTTATGATGATAACTCTAAGATGGGAAATACAACTGGAGGAGCTTTAGTTGCACCATTGTGGAAAGAATTTTATACAAAAATTATAAACAATGGATATTATACTCCTAGCAGATTTGAGTATATTGATAATCTTGTTGCCAACGGAAACCTTTATTACCAAGATCTTGATCCTTTTACAGGACTTATCCGTGATAAAGGAACGAAGAAATTCCTGCTGAAAAATAATAAAATTCAGTTGGAAAAACAAGAAAAATATAATAAAAGTATAAGAGATATCATGTATGATTAAAAAAACAGAGCAGTGTAAAACTGCTCTGTTTTATATTATTTTTATTTGTATTCACCAAGCATAAATCTATAAAAAGATGGATTTACCCATACCTTTTTCGTTGTTACTTTGATATTTTTATTTTTAGAAAGCTCTTTTACAAGGGCTGAAGATTTATCTGGAAGTGTCAGCATATGAGCATCATATTTTCCATCAGAAGCAATATTGTCTATAAGCATCTCATACCCTGCTGTTTTTTCAGTTTGAATAAATGGCTGCCACCATGACTCATGAAGAAGTCCTTGCTCATCTTCACTGTCTTTCTTTGCATATTTTTCAATAAGATTGAAAAATTTTTCCTTATCTTTTTCATTTTCAAACTGTAATTTTAAATCATACTCTAATGGGTGAGCTATTATTGTTCCATCATCCATTTTACTAACAGCATAGCTTGATTCTCCCCATTCAGGAAGATAGATAAAAGCAGATGTCTTAAGTTCTAACTGTACCTTAGCATCTAAATTTTCACTTTTCATAAGTCCAATTATCTGTGAAGCATGAATTATATCATTATGTCCATAACTCACTGAAGTTTTTTCATTAAATCCTGCATAATCATCTTTAATTTTAATATTATATCCTGTTGTCAGCCCTTTTCTAAGGACTTCATTTAAAGTGCTGCTAAGTTCACTGTTTTTTATTATATTTCCTCTATTCCACTTATTATATACTCTCTCAATTATATTTTTATCTGAAATATTTCCAATATAATTTTCTTTTGTATCAAGATAGTCAGCTGTAAAAGCTTCAAGCTTTTTCTCTATATTTTTTTCACTGTTTAAATCCTCTGAAGATAAAGCCCCTAAATCTACAAGAAGAGCTTTTGCTCTCATATTTTCTTCTTTTCCTTTGTAGCCTTTTAAAGAATTTTTAGCTTTTTCCTCTGAATAAGAAGCTGAAAGTTCCTCCATATTTATTTTTTTAACAGTTTCTTCATAATATATCAGCACCATATAGATTTATTGATAACAGTACTGCCCCTATCAACCAGCTTTTTTTCATTTTTCCTCCTTAAAATCTCTGTTGATATTTACAGCCTATTATACCATAATTCTATTTTTTAAGTATATTTTTTATTGCTGATATTGTTTTTTCTATATATTCAGGTTTTGCACTCTCTCCCATATGTCCTATTCTTAAAAGTTTATCTGCATATTCACCATATGAGCCACCTATAAATATCTTATACTCATTTTTTAATTTTTTTATAAATTCCATTGGAGTATATCCTTCAGGAACATAAAAAGCTGTAGCTGTTGATGAGAAGCTATCTTCAAGATAAAGTTTCAATCCTAATTTTTTTAACTCATTTCTGCATAATTCTGCTGTTTTATGATGTCTTTCAACCATATTTTCAATTCCCTCTTCTAAAATATTATCTACAGCAGTATCAAATCCCATTAGATCACTTGAAGGCATCGTATATGGGAATAATCTTTTTTCAACACAGTTTTCCCAATATGAAAGATTGCAGTAAAAAGAAGCTATAGGAGTTTTTCTGCTTTTAATTGCTTTCCAAGCATCATCACTTACAGAAAGCATTGTTATTCCTGGAGGTGCTGAAAAACATTTTTGAGATCCTCCAAGAGCTATATCTGCACCAAACTCTTTTGCGTTAAAATATTCTCCTCCTATGGCAGCTACAGTATCCACAACTGTTAAAATCCCTTTTGATTTTAAAGCTCTGCATATCTCTTTTACATCATTTAAAATTCCTGTAGGAGTATCACAATGAACTACAGTTGCAAATTTAAAATTATTGTCCTTTTCCAAAAATTCTTTTACTTTTTCTACATCAATACCTTTTTTACTGTCAAAAGAAAGAGTTACAGGAACAGCTCCATAAGGTTTTACCATATCTGCAAACCCTGCTCCAAAAAGTCCATTTTCTATTACAAGAACTCTATCTCCTGGTTCTGTAAGAGAAGCACAGGCAGCATCAAGTCCAACCATACCCTCTCCACTCATAAAAATCATATTTTTTTTATCACAGCCAAAAATTTTAGCTGTTTTCTCTGCAAGTTTATCATAAAATAGAAAAAAATCTTCATCCAAGTCAGAATTACCAAAAAATTCTGCTCTTCTTTTCATAACATTTTCTCTTACAATACTTGGTCCTGGTGTCATCATCAAATAATCTGGTCTGTACATAAATCCCCTCCAAAAATTTTATTACTCCTCATGCTTCAAGTATACCATTTTCTTAGAAATTTACTAGGAATTTATAGAGTATTGTATTAATACAATTTTATGATAAAAAATAAGGGGGATGTTGCAAATTTATAAATGCAACAGCCCCTTTATATCAAACTAATTATCGTTTAATTTTAGTACTGATACAAATGCCTCTTGTGGAATTTCAACATTTCCAATTTGTTTCATTCTCTTCTTACCAGCTTTTTGTTTTTCAAGAAGTTTTTTCTTTCTTGTTATATCTCCACCATAACATTTAGCAATAACATTTTTTCTATATGCTTTTATTGTTTCTCTAGCGATTATTTTTGCTCCAAGAGCTGCTTGGATAGGAATTTCAAATTGCTGTCTAGGAATAACTTCTTTTAATTTTTCACAGATTGCTCTTCCTTTTGCCACAGCATTATCCTTATGAGAGATAAATGAAAAGGCGTCAACAACAGTTCCTGATACAAGAATATCAACTTTAATAAGTTCTCCTGGTCTGTAATCAATAAGTTCATATTCAAAAGAAGCATACCCTCTTGTTCTTGATTTTAATTTATCATAGAAATCAAGTACTATCTCTGCAAGAGGAAGCTCATATGTAAGCATTGTTCTGTTGTCATCAATGTAGTTCATTCCTATATATGTTCCACGCTTTTCTTGGCAAAGCTCCATAACTCCACCTACATAATCTTTCGGAACTATTATATTTCCTTTTATGTAAGGCTCTTCAATTATAAATTTACTTTTTCCGCTTTCTGGGAAATCACATGGGTTATCAATTACATAAGTAGGTTTTCCTTCCATTGTAATTCTATATTCAACAGATGGTGCAGTTGATAAAAGATCTATATCATATTCTCTTCTAAGTCTTTCAACAATAATTTCCATATGAAGAAGTCCAAGGAATCCACATCTGAATCCAAAACCAAGAGCAAGTGATGTTTCAGGAACAAAGTTTAATGAAGCATCATTAAGCTGAAGTTTTTCAAGTGATTCTCTTAAATCTCCATAGTCATCTGTAGAGATTGGATATATTCCAGCAAATACCATTGACTGTGCAGGTCTGAATCCTTGTAATGGCTCTGCACAAGGTCTGCTGACATGAGTAATAGTATCCCCCACTCTTGAATCTTTTATTGTTTTTAATCCTGTTATAATATATCCAACAGATCCTGAAGTAAGTTCTCCTGTAGCTTTCATATTTGGAGAGAAAATTCCACATTCAAGAATTTCTGCTTCTTTTCCTGTTGACCAAATTTTTATTTTATCTCCTTTACGAATAGCCCCATCTTCAACTTTTACATAAGTGATAACCCCTCTGTAATCGTCAAATTTTGAGTCAAAAATAAGAGCTCTTAAAGGAGCTTCTTCGTCATAATGAGGAGCTGGTATTCTTTCAACAATAGCTTCCAATAAATCTTCTATACCAAGATTAATTTTTGCTGATGTAAGCACTGCATCGTCAGCTGGAAGCCCTATTACATTTTCAATCTCCTCTTTTACCTTTTCAGGTTCTGCTGCAGGAAGATCTATTTTATTTATTACTGGAATAAGATCCAAATCATTTTCCAATGCAAGATATACATTGGCAAGAGTCTGTGCTTCTACACCTTGAGCAGCATCAACTACAAGTAAAGCTCCCTCACAAGCTGACAGAGATCTTGATACCTCATATATAAAGTCAACATGGCCTGGAGTATCTATCAGATTAAGCTCATAACGATTTCCATCTTTTGCATCATAATAAAGAGTAACAGCTTGAGCCTTTATAGTAATTCCTTTTTCTCTTTCAAGCTCCATAGAATCCAAAAGCTGTGCCTTCATATCTCTTTCTGCTACTGTATGAGTAGCTTCTAAAAGTCTGTCAGCAATAGTTGATTTTCCATGATCTATATGAGCAATTATAGAAAAGTTTCTTTTAAATTTTTGTAACACTTAAACCTCCCAAAATAAAAATATATTTTACACTCTATTATAAAAGAAATAAGAAAAAAATGCAATAAAATAAAAGCAGGAATAGATAAAAATCCCTGCTCTTGTTATCTTTCTGGCGATTCTGATGCGAATTGAACGCATGACCTACGCCTTAGGAGGGCGTCGCTCTATCCAACTGAGCTACAGAATCACTCAGATATTATATAATATTTTTCCTTTTTTTTGAAGCTTTTATTTTTCCAAGCTTCCTTTCAAACCGTAAATAAGGTGTTTCTGACCAAGTCCTCCGAGAAGCTTTACCTTGTTTATATAATTTGAAGTTATGCTGTGTTTAAAATTTATTTCATTACAATATTCGTAAAAATCTTTTATTTCATTCATAAAATGACTGTCGCTTCCAAAAGTTATTCCTAAATTATATTTTTTTTGAATCTCTTCAGCTATTATATTTCTTGAATTTGGCAGAGCATGATTATGGATCTCAATGGCATCAACTCTTCCTATTACATTATAAATATAATCTTTGTTTTTAATAAAGTTTTTTTGTGCTACCCCTGCTATATGAGGAATAGATTTATAACATTCAAAATTTTCAAGGGCTCTCAGATAATATTCTATATCTTTTGTCGTTTTTGCCATTCTTATCCTGCTCTTATTAGGTTCAACATATCCTTTGTAAAAATATATCATATCATCTTCAGAGGCAAAGTATACTAAAAGCTCAAATCCATCACAACACCCAAGCTCCAGCCCTGGAATAACATTTATTCCCATTTTTCTCAAAAGAATATTTCCTCCCACAGCATTATGATCTGTTACTGCTATGAGATAATTTTTATCTTTCAAATAATTTAAAAGACTTTTACTGCTTATAAATCCATCTGAATAATTTGTATGAATGTGAAGATCTACAAAAGTTTTATTCTTTCCTCTGTCCACATAAAATTTTTTTAAAAATTCATCTAAACTTTCTAAATTTCCTAATCCCATTTTTACCTCCTTAAATTACCGGAGATATCAACCTACAGATTGACTCTTTTATCTGTTCTCTCATTTTTCTTTTTTTCATAACTTTATATTCAAGAGCTTTTGAGTTTTCAATATCTTGGAAAAACATCTGTCTTAAATGACCCACAAGCTCTAAATCATACACATTAAAATTAATTTCAAAGTTTTGATACAAACTTCTGTAATCAAAGTTTGCACTTCCAAAAGATGCTACTTGATCATCTATTATAATAAGTTTACTATGGAAAAATCCTTTTTCATATCTGTAAACTTCTGCTCCCATCTCTAAAAGTTCAACTGCAAATCCCTGATTTGCCCAATATACAAATGGGTGATCTCCAACAGCTGGTACAATTATTTTCACTTCCACTCCTGATAGAATTGCTATTCTTAAACAATCCAACAGAAGATCATCTGGAACAAAATAAGGTGTTTCAATATAGATACTTCTCTTTGCTCCCATTATAAGATTTATAAAACAATCTCTTATTGTTCTTGTCTGATAATTTGGACCACTGCTGACTATCTGCATAGCATTAATATGAAATTTTTCCTTATGTTTTTCTATGCTGTTTATTTTCTTTCTTAATTGTTTATCTATATCTTTAAGATTTACTCCTTTATGTAAAAAGTTCCATGTGATATAAAACTCTCTGTCAGCATCAACTGCAATCTCTCCGGCAATTCTCGCCCCTGTATCACGCCATGCTCCAAGTTTTCCCAAGCCTATATATTCTTTTCCAATATTAAATCCCCCTGCATAAAGTACAAGACTATCTATAATACAAAGTTTTCTGTGATCACGATAATTTGCTCTTAAATTTCCAAATCTAAAAACAGGAAAATGTGATGGGAAGAAAGTTTTTACCTCCACACCTGCATCTCTAAGCTCTTTTATTCTCTTTCTTGTAATAACTTTAGTACCAATACCATCTTTTATTATTCTGACTTTTACACCCTCTTTTGCTTTTATCAGAAGTTCATCATATATTGTTTTTCCAAATTCATCATCACTAAAAATATAATATTCCATATTTATTGTTTCTTTAGCACTTCTTATATCTTCAACCATTCTTTTAAAAAAACTATTTCCCTCTTTAAAAAAATATACATTGTTAAGATATGTAGCTTTATTCCCTACAGTTTCTGTTATATAATTTACAAGTTTTGACCTTCTTTCTACTAACTGAACCTTATAGTGATTTTCTTTATATATCTGTCTTAAAAAATTTCTTGTATAAAATTTTTCCACTTTTCTTTTTTTATAAAATTTCATACCAAAAAACAGATATGCAATAAATCCAAAATATGATGTTAAAAGCAGAATAGTTATCCAAAACAAGGTATATACTGGTCTTTTTCTCTCAAAAAAAAGTACCACAGAAGCTAAAAGTATATTTGCGACAAAAATATAGTCGCTCAGTAAGTGTAAAACCTGCTGCAACATATAACCCTCCTTTTGACAGCTATTTTTAAAATTTTCTCCTAATATTATTATACTCCATTTTGAAAAATAAAGGCAGAAAACTTTTATAAAATTAGTCGTATTTTTTTATTGCTTTGTCATTAATATATATTTTTTAATACTCTTGAAAAATAGACCAATTTGCTATATACTTATAATGAATATATTAATTTTAAAGCGAGGTTATTATATGAGCTTTTTTGAAAAACTTGACTTAGATAAAAAACTTAATATATGCACTGGCAATTTTTTTGAAAAATCTAATGGATTTCCAAGCAGGGATGGACTTGTTGAAATTTTAACAAATCATTTTAAATTTACAAATGTTAAAAACTTCAACGACAGACACTCGTTATTTGGAGTGAGCCAAAGTTTTGTTGACTCTGTTATAGGAACCAAACAGTCTTTATATAAAAAATTACAAGGAGTATATGAATACAAAAAAAACAGCAACAGCTACCTTGACACTCTTATAGAGTCAGATCTTGTTGCTGCTGTTATAAGTACAAACTATGATTCTTCCATCGAAGAAAATTCTAAAGTAAAAAAAATAATCCCTTATGATAAAGAAATTTTTACTGACGGAAAGATAAGACTTTATAAAGTTCTTGGCGATTTTTCTTCTTATGATAATTGTGCTATAACAGAGCAGGATTTTAGAAGACTTAAAGTTCTTCCTTTTTATACTATGTTCTGGGAAAGTATAAGACAAGAGATGAAACATAGAAGCACAATTTTTTTAGGAGTAGATTTTGATGATTCAGACTTCTTTACAGTTATGGATTTCATCTTAAGCAAAAACTGTGAAGATATAAAACCTATGTATGTGATTACTTCAAACTCTATACTTAGTTCAAAAGTAATGGAGTTTTTCAACAAACATAATATCAAAGTTCTAGCTTCTAATGAGTATGAATTTTTCAGAGGACTTAAAGAATATACAGGAAATGCAAATATAAACCTTGATGTTTTGTTTCCTCAAACTATAAGTGAGCTGATGAAAGTAAAAAAGTTTCAATGGTAGTATCAGATGACTCGGAAAATGAAGAGAGTATTCCAAAATGTATTGAAGAAACTAAAGAGATAGATAAAGAGGAGGAAGTTTTATTCAATACAGAAGAAAATACTGAAAATTTTCAGGAAACGAAAGAAGAAAAAGACGAGATAAAAGAGGAAATACAAGAAGAGATTGATACTACTGAAAAAATAATCAAAGAAAAAAATGAAGAGGAAAATCAGGAAGAGATTACCTGTTATACCCCTTTAATACTTGCCGATACTAATGAAAAAAAGGAAAATATAGAGGATAAAGCAGAAGAAGTTACAGAAAAAGAAAATTTTGAAAAGATAACAGAAAATCAATATCAGCTTTTCAATACTGATGTAAGTGAAATAATTGAAAATACTGAAATAATTGATGAAGTTCCTGAAATTGTAGAAGCTGAAGGAAAAGAAGAGGAAACTATTCAAGAAAAAGTTATAGAACCTGTGGAAGAAATTAGAACTGAACCTGAAATTTCTAGGGTTTATGAGCCTAAAACTGTAACTATTGACTATAACAATTCTATGGGAAAACTTGAAACTGCATTGGAAATAAGATATAGTTCACTTAAACTTACATCTTTTCCTATAAAAATTTCAAATATTCCTGAAGGAATGACTTTCCCTGATGAACTTAATATAGGAAATGCTTCTATAAAAATAGGAGAAGAGGTTATAAATAACTGTTATTTAAAAGTACTTTCAAACGAATCTGTAAAAATGTTTGAAATAAAGCACAGAGAGTTTAAACTTGGTTTAAGTGTTACTCTTAATAATGATACAATAAATTCCTATGGAAGTGTTCGTTATTATGAAATAAGTTCACTTATCAAAACTTCCAGAATAATAAAGGTTTTGGAAATGCTTGAAAATATTTTTGAGGGTGCTCCAATAACATTTAAAGTAAATAAATTATATGGAAATATTATTGCTGAAGACAGAATAGAAAATATGAGAGTTAAAACAGCACTTAATTTTTTCAATATTCTTGAAAATGCAAAATATAAGTTTCAGTCAGACAGACTTCCTAAAAGTGAAAATATTTTCTATCTTCTTGAGCTTAGTGCAGCTCTTAGAGAAAATAAAGCCATTGAAACATGGTGTAACTTTAGTTTGAATATAGAGAATACAGATATTAACAAAGGAGATTCTATTGTTATGAAGAGAATTCATAACCTTGATAAACATTCTGCCATAGAAGAAACTATTACTTTAAAAAATCCTTTGGATGAACAAAATATTTTCAAAGAAAAAACAGCAGGATACAGAAAACAATGTGTCATAGAATTAAAAAAAATTAACATATAGTATGCTACATAAGAGGTGAAGCGATGCTGGAAAAAGAAAGTTTTTTCAAAAGATTTTCTATTGAAGAAAAATACTTTGAGTCAACAGGACTTGACTGGAATGAACTTGTAAAAATTTATGATGATTATGTAAATTTAGTTCCTCATCTTGAAAAAGTTGCAGACAAATTTACTTTTAAGCTTATAGATACAAATGGTGTACATTCAGTTAGAAGAAGGGTAAAAAAGCCCTCTCATCTTATTGAAAAAATAATTAGAAAAGGTAAAAAATATGCTGAAAGAAATATCTCTGTAAAGAATTATAAAGAGATTGTTACAGACCTTATTGGTGTAAGAATTCTTCATCTTTTCAAAGATGATTGGGTGCATATCCACAAAGAGATCTTAAAATTTTGGAAAGTGGCTGAAACTCCTCAGATCAATGTAAGACCTGGAGATTATAACATGGATATACTAAAAGAAACTATGGCTCATCTTAACTGTGATATTATTGTAAGAGAACATGGTTATCGTTCAGTTCACTATCTAATACAGACAGAAACAGAGGCTGGAGAAAAACTTTTTGTAGAGATGCAGGTAAGAACTGTTTTTGAAGAGGCATGGAGTGAAATAGATCATATAATAAGATATCCTTATGATGTGGATAATCCTATTCTGAGTGATTATTTAAGCATTTTTAACAGAATTGTAGGAAGTGCTGACGAAATGGGAACATTTATAAAAAATCTTAAACCTACTGTAACAGAAAATCTTGAATCTTATGAAGAGAGAGAACAGGATAATAAATTCAGATAAAATTTTAACAAAAGAGGCTGCTTACTGCAGCCTCTTATTTTATAAGCCTAAACTTACCAATTACCTCAATATGGCTTGTTTGGGGGAACATGTCTACTGGCTGAATCTTTTCCAGTTTGTAACCATGTTCTATAAGAATTTTACTATCTCTTGCAAAAGTTGATGGATTACATGAAATATAAACTATCTCCTCTATATTATGACTCGCTAGTTTTACAAGACTGTCTGCTTCAATTCCTTTTCTTGGAGGATCAAATATTACTGCATCTACTCTTTTTCCTCCCTCTATAAGCTTAAGAAGTTCCTTATTAACATCTTCTGTAATAAACTCCATATTTTCTATTCCATTTTCTCCTGCTGTTCTTATTCCATCTTTAACAGCTGATTTTACAATCTCAATAGAATATACTTTTTCAGCATTTTTAGAAAGTATCATTCCTATAGTTCCTGTTCCTGAAAAAGCATCAGCTATATATTTATCTTTTATATTATCAAAAAAACTTATTCCTATATTATAAAGTTTTTTAGTCTGATTTACATTTATTTGGAAAAAAGAATCTGGAGATATATTAAAATTAATTCCATTTATAGTTTCTTTTAAATATTTATCTCCAAAAAGATGTATATTTGTTTTTCCAAGAGCAACATTTGTAATCTCATTGTTTAAAGAAATATAAACTGATTTTATCTCTTCTATATTATCATATGCTGTTTTTAAAAACTGCTCAATCTCTTTAGGAACTTTTTTAGAATTAATTATTAACACAAGCATAGCTTCATTTTTAAGGTTTGTTCTCACCATTATATGTCTTAAAATTCCTCTGTGCTCTTTTTCATTATAAACAGATATCTTATTCACATTAAGCATTTTTTTTACAGTATTTATAATTTTATTGGCAAGATTTGAACTTAAAATATTTTCTTTTACTTCAAAAACTTCATGGGATTTTCTTTTAAACATTCCTGTAATTATTTTTTTATTTTTATCAAGGGCAAAAGGTTCAATTACTTTATTTCTATAATTTTGTCTGTCTTCCTCATCAGCACCTACTATATACTCAACCGGAACATCTTTCACACCACCAATTTTTTCCATAACATCTTTTACCAGTTCAGTTTTATATTTCAATTGTGATTCATAGTTAAGCATACCAAAATCACACCCATGAAAATCTTCAAAACTTATTCTTTCTGCATCTCCTATTCTCTCTTCACCTGCTGTAATAAGCTTTGTTATAAGTCCTCTGGCATAGGTTTTTTTCTTGGAAATAATCTCTGCTTCTACACGATCACCTGGAACTGTCATAGGAACAAATACTGCAAAATCATTTACAAATCCAAGTCCTTCTCCTCCGTATACAATTTTTTCAATATCTACTATTACTTTATCTCCTACTGATATCGACATTAGTCCTCCAAAATTTTACTGTTTCTGTGATTTTTTTATTTTAAAATAGTTTACCTCTTTTGAGGCTTCCATTCCTCTTTTTTCTCTCATTTCAATTTCAAGTATTTTTAAATCCGATTTTCTTTCATATTCAAGTCTTTTTTCATTTAACTCTTTTCTCAGATTTTCCACTTGATTTTTTTCTTGAATAATAGCCTTTTCAAATTTTGAAACTTTTACAAGATAATTATTATGTATCAGCCATATTGATACTGTTAAAGCTGCTACAGTAAAAAATAGTTTCATAGTTCTCCTTTCAAATTTTCAAAAAGCTTAAATTTTTTCAACCACTCTAAGTTTTGCAGAATGAGCTCTGTTATTATACTCCAATTCATCTTTTCCGGCACAAACAGGTTTTCTTGTAATGACCTTTACCTGAGGTTTTTTCCCACACATACATACAGGAAGTTCTGGAGGGCAAGTACATCCTTTTTCCAACTCTTTAAATTTATTTTTTACTATCCTGTCCTCTAAAGAGTGGAAAGTGATTATTGCAAGTCTTCCTCCTTTTTTCAGAGATTTAACAGCTTTTTCAATTGCTCTTTCCAAAACCTCTAACTCTCTGTTTACCTCTATTCTTATTGCCTGAAATGTTTTTTTAGCAGGATGCTTTTGACTTCTTGCAGGATAAGCTCTTCTTATTATGCTCACAAGTTCCCCTGTTGTTTCAATAGCTTTTTCTTTTCTTGCTTCACAGATAAATTTTGCTATTTTTCTGGCAAATCTCTCTTCACCATATTCAAAAATTATTTCAGAAAGTTTTTCTTCCGGATAGTTATTTACAACTTCATATGCTGATACAGGATTATTTTTATCCATTCTCATATCAAGCTTTGTATCAAAACGGTAAGAAAATCCTCTCTCTTCATCATCAAGTTGAGTTGAAGAAACTCCTATATCCATAAGTATGCCATCTATTTTATTTTCCCCTGCACAATAAAGAACAGTATCTAAATTTTCAAAATTTTCTTTATACACCTGCCATCTGTTTTTAAATGGCTCAAGTCTTTTAGAAGCAAAATCTATAGCTTGTTGGTCCTGATCTATTGATATTACTTTAGCTTTATCTGAAGTATTTTTTAAAATTCCTTCTGTATGACCTCCCCCTCCAAGAGTGCAGTCAAGATATACTCCTTCTTTATCTGTTATCAAAAGTTCTATTGTTTCATAGAATAAAACAGGAATATGATATTCACTAAAGGTATTTTTTATATCTTCCATTAATTCCTCCATTGTAATAAGAAAAGGGGCTGTTGCATTTCTAAAATTGTAAAAATAAAATCCTCGATATTAAAAATTGTTTCGTAATTTATGAAGTGAAACAGAATACTGAAAATTCGACTGTCTGAACGAAGTGAGTTTCAAATTTTCTTTCTGTGAGCAATATAAATAGAAACTATTTTTTCTTAGAGAATTTTATTTTTTACAAATTTGCAACAACCTCTTTTAAAAGATTATATAAAATAATAATTTTCTAATTAAATTTAATGCAAAGTATGCAAGTATAGGTGATATATCTATTCTGCTGTATCCCATAGGAAATATCATTCTGAACGGTCTTAAAAGAGGCTCAGATACAGCATATACCACATCTGTAAAATCATTGTGAGTGTATGGAGCAAGCCATGAAAGAATAACTCTTATCACAATTACTAAATTAAGTATTCTAACTGTATAATCTATTATACCAGCCAATATATGCATATCTATTCTCACCTTTTTCTTTTATTTTTTAGTCTACATCAAGAAAATAATGTTTTGTATTTTCTACATATTCCCATCCTGACCATATTGTAAGAATAACAGGTATAAGCATTAAATAAAAATTATAATGATTTGGCAGGAAAGTATATACTTCATTTGCCTTATCTCCTAAAAGCATCATTAACATAATTGCTATCATCTGTGATGTAGTTTTATATTTTCCAAGCTTACTAGCTGGAATAACCTCTCCTTTTGCAGCAACTACCATTCTTATTCCACTTATTAAAAATTCTCTGAATATTATAACAATAGACATCCACGAAGGAATATATCTTAAATATACCATAACAACAAGAGCAGATATAACCAATATTTTATCAGCAAGAGGATCCATTATCTTTCCGAAGTCAGTAATAAGATTATGTTTTCTTGCAAGATATCCATCAAAGAAATCTGTAAGAGAAGCTATGGCAAATATAGCCAAAGCAATCAATCTATATGGCAGTCCTCCCTCAGGAGAATTTTCTAAAGCATAAATAAATGGTACTGATAATATAAGTCTTGTTAGAGTAAGTTTGTTTGGTAAATTCATAATCTCTCATCTCTCCCTGTATCTCTAGTCTTCTTCTACAATAGGGCCTATGAAGTCGTATTGGAAGTTTTGTTCTATTTTTACTTTGACGATATCTCCAGCTTTAGCTGTTCCATCGTTTGTTAATACTTTACCATCTATTTCAAGAGCTTGTCCTCTTGTTCTTCCCTCAAGCATATATTCACTCTCAGAAGATATTCCATCAATCAGAACTTCAACCTCTCTGCCGATAAACTGCTCATTTTTTCTTTCAGCAATCTCTCCCTGCAGATTTATAAGTTCTGCCCATCTTCTTTCTTTTATCTCTTCAGGAACTTGATTAGGCATATTGTATGCTACAGTATCCTCTTCTCTTGAATATTTAAATACACCTATATAATCAAATTTAAATTCCTCTATAAAATCTTTAAGCTCTTCGAACTGCTCCTCTGTTTCTCCTGGGAATCCAACTATTACAGTTGTTCTTATTACAGCATCAGGAACTGCATTTCTTATTCTTCCTAAAATGCTTCTTATATAATCTCCTGATTTTGCTCTTCCCATTCTTTGAAGAATATCATCTGATATATGCTGAATAGGCACATCAAAATATTTACATACTTTTGGTTCATCTCTCATAACTTCTATAAGCTCATCAGTAATTGAATTTGGATACATATAATATGTTCTTATCCATTCAATTCCCTCTACTTTTACAAGTTCTCTTAAAAGTTTTGCAAGTGCTTTTTCTTTATAGTTATCAAGGCCATATTCAGTTGATTCTTGTGCTAAAAGATTAAGCTCTTTCACTCCAGATTTTGCAAGTATCTCTGCTTCTTCAACAATATCCTCTATACTTCTGCTTCTCAAATCTCCTCTAAGAGAAGGAATGATACAGTAAGTACATCTCTTATCACATCCTTCTGATATTTTCAGATAAGCTGTGTGAGGATGTGTTGTAATTACCCTTTCAGTATGAGAGTTTGGAAGGAAGTCTTGACTTCCCACCACAACCTCTTTTTTATTTTCAAGAATGCTGTCTACAATTTTACATATTTTATCAATATCTCCTGTTCCTACAACAGCATCTATTTCAGGAATCTCTTTTATTAGTTCTTCTCCGTATCTTTCTGAAAGACACCCTGCAACTATAAGCTTTTTAAGATTTCCTGTTGTTTTATATTCAGAAGCTTCAAGTATAGCTTCTATTGATTCCTCTTTTGCATCACCTATAAAAGCACAAGTATTTACTGTTATAATATCTGCTGTGCTTAAATCTTCTACCAATTCATATCCTCTGTTTTTAATTAAAAATCCAAGAATATTTTCACTGTCTACAAGATTTTTACTGCATCCAAGGCTTATTAATCCTAATTTCATCTGTTACCTCTCTCTTATTTTAAGATTAGTCCTAGTCCTCTAGTAATCTTTTTTTGCTAAGGCTTATTTTTCCACCTTCCATAGAAATAACCTTAACATCAAATACATCTCCCTCTTTTAAAACATCTTCTACATTTGCTACTCTCTCTTTAGAAATTTCAGAAACATGAAGAAGTCCTTCTTTACCAGGAAGTATTTCCATGAAAGCACCAAATTTTGCTATTTTAACAACTCTTCCACTGTAAACTTCTCCCACTTCTACATCTTTAGTGTGAGCTTCTATCATTTTTACAGTTTTTTGAAGTTGTTCTAAGTCATTACAAAATACTGATACTTTTCCATCATCAGTGATGTCAACTGTTGCTCCAGTTTCTTCAATAATTTTTTTGATATTTTTTCCTGCTGGTCCAATAAGTCCTGCAATTTTATCTGTATTAATTTGCATTTGTACTATTCTTGGTGCATTTGGTGCAAGTTCTTTTCTTGGCTCAGGAATAGCCGCATTCATTACTTCAAGAATTTGAAGTCTTGCTTTTAATGCTTGATTTAAAGCTATTCTCATTATCTCTTCTGTAATACCTGTAATTTTGATATCCATTTGAAGAGCTGTAATTCCTGATTTTGTTCCGGCAACTTTAAAGTCCATATCTCCTAAGTGATCTTCAAGTCCCATGATATCTGTAAGAACTGTAAATTCATCTCCCTCTTTTACAAGTCCCATTGCTATTCCTGCAACATGTTCTTTAATAGGCACTCCTGCATCCATAAGAGCAAGTGATCCTCCACAAATTGAAGCTTGAGATGATGATCCATTTGATTCTGTAATATCAGATACTACTCTTATTGTGTATGGGAATTCTTCTTCAGAAGGAATTACATATGATAAAGCTCTTTCAGCAAGAGATCCGTGTCCAAGTTCTCTTCTTCCTGGAGCTCCGTTTCTTCCAATTTCTCCAACAGAATATGCTGGGAAGTTATAGTGAAGATAGAATTTTTTATAATATTCTTCATCTAATGTATCTATTAACTGCTCATTTGCTTTTGAACCTAAAGTTGTAGTTACAAGAGCTTGAGTTTCTCCTCTTGTAAACATAGCTGAACCGTGAGGCATTGGAAGAGTTCCAACTTCAGCGTAAAGAGGTCTTATTTCATCTATTTTTCTTCCATCAACTCTGTGTTTGTGGAAAATAATAACTTCTCTTACAAGTTTTTTCATAAGATCTTCATAGTATACATCAAATTCTGTCATTACATCTTCAGGAAGTTCTTCTTCTGAAAGTTCAGCAAAATTTTCAGCAATAAATCTTTCTCTAAGTTCGTCATGAAGAGCATCTACTGCATCTTGTCTTGCTTGTTTACCAGTTGTAAGAACAGCTTGTTTTAATCTCTCTTCTCCATTTGTATCTATAAAATCTTTTACTAATGGATTAGGCTTTTCTTTCGTAAACTCTATTTTTTCTTTTCCTACTAATTTTGTAAATTCTTCTTGGAATTCACAAAGTTTTTTAATATTTTCATGTGCAAACATTATAGCTTGAAGCATTGTTTCTTCATCCATTTCAGCTGCTCCTGCTTCAACCATGTTTACAGCTTCTTTTGTTCCTGCAACTTTTAAGTTAAGTTCGCTTGTTTCTAATTCTTCTGGTGTAGGGTTAAGAATGAATTGTCCATCTTTTCTTCCAACTGTAACACCTGCAACAGGCCCAAGGAATGGAATATCTGATATCATTATAGCTGCTGATGCTCCAATTATTCCAAGATAATCAGGTGTATTTTTTCCATCATAAGAGAAAATAGTATTTACTATTTGTACTTCATAGTTAAACCCATCAGGGAACATTGGTCTTATAGGTCTGTCTGTAAGTCTTGAAGTAAGTGTTGCGTCTATTGAAGGTCTTGCTTCTCTTTTATTAAACCCTCCAGGAAATTTTCCTGCTGCATAGAATTTTTCTATATAGTCAACTGTTAATGGGAAAAAGTCTATTCCAGGTCTTCCCTCTTTGCTTCTGTTAACTGTACAAAGCATTACAGTATCTCCATACTGAATCATTACAGCTCCGTTTGATTGTCTTGCAAATTTTCCTGTTGAAAAAGAAAGTGTTCTTCCACCAATTTCTAGTTCAAGTTTTGTTTCATTAAACATTAATTAATCCTCCTATAAATATTATTTACAGTATTGCAGGATTTCAGTAAATAATAAGGGAAAAATTATAAAATATATATTTTATAATTTTTCTCTTACTACTTACTCTATAAAAATTTTAATCCTGCAACAACAGTCATACATTTTATAATTATATCATTTATATATATAAAAATCAAAAAAATTCTGAATATATCAGAACAATTATCTTTTTCTGAACAGTACTAAAAATATTTAATAGCAACTACTCCTCTATGTATCTTTTCAAATTGCTGACAAGCATATCTATGGCAATTTTATTTTCTCCCCCTCTTGGAATAATTCTATCTGCATAACGTTTACTTGGTTCACAAAATTCTAAATACATAGGTTTTACAGTAGTAAGATATTGAGTCTTTACAGATTCAAAACTTCTGCCTCTTTCATTCATATCTCTTTCTATTCTTCTTAATATCATCTCATCTGTATCAGTATCTACAAATATTTTAACATCTAAAAGCTCTCTTATTTCAGGAACAGCAAATATTAAAATTCCTTCAACTATAATTATTTTTGAAGGAGTTATTTTTACAGTTCCCTCTTTTCTTGAATGAGTCGTAAAATCATAGATAGGTCTTTCTATTATTTCTCCTTTTTTTAAAGCTTCTATGTGTTTTTTCAATAATTCAAACTCAATAGAATCAGGGTGATCAAAATTTACCTTTGCTTTTTCTTCTAAAGTCATATCTATTAATTCTCTGTAGTAAGCATCTTGCTCAAGTAAGACAGCATCTTCAGCTTTAAAAGCTTTTACTAAATTATTAGCAACTGTTGTCTTTCCACTCCCGCTTCCTCCTGCTACTCCAATTAAAATACAATTTTTCATACTTTATATATCCTCCTACATTTCATGTCAAATATTCAATTTTATTTATTATAACATAGGATATCTTAAATATAAATTATAAATTGAAAATTGTATTTAGTTCATTTAAATTTTTTAAGTTGCACGAAATTTTATCATGTAATATAATTTAGTAAAATATTATTGTATTTTAAGGTGATTTTATGCTAAGCAAATTTATTGTTAAAATTGGAAAAACTGTGTTGCTTGTAGAGTTTGTGCTAATTCATGCCCTGCTGGAATTATTGATAAAGTAGAAAGGAGGAAAAATGATTAGAAAAAAAACATTGGTATGATTATTTATGGATTTACTCTATTTTATATCTCATTTTAGGATTTTTTAATATTTTCTTTGCCTGGCTTGGAATGATTGAATTTCTAGTCCTCTTTTTATAGCTTTTTTTAGTAGGGATAAATTGTTTTGCAATCACTATTGCGGAAAAGGATAATTTTTTGATGCTCTTGAAAGAAAATTAAAACTTTCAAGAAATAGAAAACCTCCTTTATTTCTCTCTTCAACATGGTTTAGATATAGTTTTCTTTTATTCTTTATGACTATGTTTACTCTTATGATTATTACAACATTTGAAGTTTTTTCTGGTTCTAGAAATTTGAAAACTATAATTACAATTTTATGGACTTTTAAAATCCCTTGGAAATTTGCTTTATTTTCATTGGAATCAGGATATAATCTTTTACATCATTCTTTATATTATTTTTTAATAAAATGTAATATAATAACATTTGCTTGGGATGTGACCTATCACATTCTTTAGAGATTTGCAATTGCCAATTTTGAACCTCTTTTTGTTTTGTTGTCTTTATTTTATCATAGTTGTGCTATGATAAGAATTTTTTAAAAATTTTTTTAATTTTTCTTTTATAAGTTCCATTAATTCCTCTAATTCTATATCTGTTGCCATCTCTTCAATAAACTTCTTTGCCTTGCTTTTATAATTCGCTATATTGTTTCTAATTTTTGCCTCAGGGTTATTCTCTAAATATCTTTTAGTTGCTGCCGTCTGTTGTTCTGTTGTCTTGTAGCCCTTTCTTTTTTTCTCTTCCATTCACTCCTCCTTGATTTTAAAGTTTAGTCTTATAGTTATTTTAAGTCTGCCAACTTTTATAACTAATCCAGCATAGCTTTTCATAAGTTTAACCTCCTTTCATCAGCAATCTAAAGGTTACCCTTATATTTTCATATTAATATGTATAGACAACTATGCCAATATATTTTTTAATTTACAATTTAAATATTCAAAAGTCCAAAACATATGACTATAATACCAAAGAACCATAAGAAGTAATCTAAATTATAACAGTTTAGATTTTTCTTGTAGTCCTTTTTTATTTATTTTAATTCAGGAGGTACGAAGATGTGACAAGGAAAAAATAAAATTGACTGGCTAGAGATAAGAAAAACTTATATTACTGGCAAAGATATAACATTGCAGGAACTGGCAAACATCTTCGGAGTTTCGTTTAAAAACATCTAATGTTACTATTATATAAATTATTTCTTTGTTTTTCTAAAGTTGCATTTCTTATTTAAAAACATCTAATGTTACTATTATATACAGAAGAAGAAATTAGAGGAGTGTTGATTATAGAATTTAAAAACATCTAATGTTACTATTATATTCCCATTTAAGCCTCCTAAACATGTAAATAAAAAATATTTAAAAACATCTAATGTTACTATTATATACAGGCTCACGAACTGGAGTTCTAGGAGCTAAACCAATTTAAAAACATCTAATGTTACTATTATATGCTATACCCTGTTTACTGGGAAGAACTAAACCCCGGATTTAAAAACATCTAATGTTACTATTATATTACAAGTCTATGCCATTCTTTAACTGCTAAATCATATTTAAAAACATCTAATGTTACTATTATATTTTTCCACCTGAGTTATTGCTCATTAGCTCAATTACATTTAAAAACATCTAATGTTACTATTATATTTATACCCAGTATATTGGGAAGAACTTTCACCCGGATTTAAAAACATCTAATGTTACTATTATATTATGACTGGTCGTGCAGTTCCAAGAGTTCCCCCAGATTTAAAAACATCTAATGTTACTATTATATTAGGAATATCATCTTTTCCTAATTCTAAAGCTTTTATTTAAAAACATCTAATGTTACTATTATATTCAATTTTCTTTTAAGAACTTTAAGTCATTTAAAGAATTTAAAAACATCTAATGTTACTATTATATTTTTTCTAAAACTCTGATAATTTCATCATGTTCGGATTTAAAAACATCTAATGTTACTATTATATAACTACAAAACAGACAGGCAAAACAGTAACAGATGCATTTAAAAACATCTAATGTTACTATTATATTCATATGATTTGATAGTATTATTTTCTTTGTATTATTTAAAAACATCTAATGTTACTATTATATCTTTGCTAAGAAATCAAATAATTTAGGATGTTCTTTTATTTAAAAACATCTAATGTTACTATTATATTTATAAGGGATTCCATCATTTTCAGCAGCAAGACTTATTTAAAAACATCTAATGTTACTATTATATACTCAATTTTTCCACTTTCTAGAATTAATTATATCTTTATCAATCCTCATTTAATGATATTTTTTATTAATTTTTTCCAACTGAGATAAAAAATATATTGTTTATATTTTTTTATTCTAAACTACACACAAATATGAATTATAAATAAAATTTATCATTTTCTGCTTGGAAAATTAAACAAATATATCTTCATCTTCTTTCCAAGGTGTTCCGATTGTTTCTTCATCAAAATATTTATCGCTAATAAATTTTATAAAACTTATGTAGTCTTCTTTTTTATCTATTATATCCTTTAATTCTTTTCTCAATTTTATAAAATTACTTGGAGAAATTTCTCCTCTGAAAACAGATCTTTGATGATGAACTAAGTATTTTTTGCATATCTTAAATACTTTATTTACTCTTTTCTCGTTGACATCATAAAAAAGAAATATATAATTAAAATTCTTATTTTTTCCAATTGCCATATTACATCTTTTCCTTCAGATTAAATGGAACAAATTCCTTTCCTTCAAGTATAAATTTTATTAATTTATAAGCATCATATTTCACAGCAGTCAAATAACTAACTTTTCTTTTTAAAATAGAATGTTCAAAAGTTTCTTCCATTCTTTCTTCTAAAGCTTTAATAAAAATATTTCTTCCTTCTTTATTTAAAATACAATAATTTAAATTTTTTTCAAAATGCTTTTCAATATTTAATTTTCTATTATTTACACAATCAAAAATTGTTCTAAATACTATTATAGGTTTAAAAACTTCTGTCAAGTCCAAAGATAAAGAAAATCTTCTTTCTGAAGGAGAATGTAAAAAACTTATTGTTTGATCTAAATGAGTTTGATATATTTTATTTATTGCTTTTGCATATAAAATAGAGTTTCCAAAAGATATAAGAGCATTTATAGGATTATCAGGAGGTCTTTTTACTCTTTTATTCATTACAAAATCTTCTTTTAAAAAAATTTTAAAACTATCATAAAATTTTGCCCATATTTCTCCTTCTACTGCCATAATTTCATTAATATTTTCTGACTTTATTAATCTGTTCTCCATTTCATCTGTTAACCAATCAAGATACTCTTTCAGCTCTTTTTTATCATGTCTATAATAATGATACAATAACTCATGAATATTTTTTCCTATTCCCCTCACTATGTTTTTGGCTATCTTTTCTCTATCTTTATGATAAACTTCCACTTGTTTAATTAATAATTTTCCGCTAACATATTTTTCTTTTGGATAAAAAGTTCCTGAATATCCTTCATAATGATTAAAAAAATGTAAAATTATTCCATTTTTTCCTAAAAAATCCAAAAGCTTTGAATTTATTGAAATTTCATCTAAAGCAAAAATTTCATTTGTTCCTTCTATAGGGATATATGTGGTTTTTATTTCATTTTTAAAACATAATGAATTATCTTTTCTCTCTAAAATTCCCTTACTTATTATATATCTTGTTCCTATTCCCATAATCTCTCCTTAAATATAACAGTATGGATAATATGCACATTTCTTACATTTTTTACTTTTTTCTATTGGAGGAATTTTATCATCTTTTACAAGTAATTTTATTTTTTCTATGACATCTTTTAATTTCTTTTCATTTTCTTCTGTTAAAATTATTTCATGTATCTTTCTGCTGGATTTATTTTTTTCTATTACCTCTATTTTACCTTTTTTTATTATCCCTTTTTCTTTTAGTTTAAAAAGATAATATAACACCTGCATTTCACTGGCTTCTAAATCAGCATCAGATTTTTTTATTTCCACAAGATATTCTTTTCCAATTTTATCTAACTTTATATTTTCAATAGAAATTTCCTCAGTATTTTTTTCTTCATGTACTGCTTTTCCAATTTTTACAAGTTCGCTTTCATCTTCTAAATTTATTTTATGATAATGCATATAACATTGTCTTTTACAATGAATATAGTAATTCACTATTGTTCCTGTTATACCCATATTTCCTCCTAAAATTTAAGAAATAAATTCACATTCAGCTGATATTCCAAATTTACTCCTATCAAATTTTCCATTTGTAAAATATTCTTCTCCATTTTCTATAAAAATAATATTTTCACCTATTTTATCATTGTGAGAAACTCCTTTTAGAAGAAAATCTGGAATATTATAAGAAAAAACTTCAACTTTTTCCATTATTTCTGATAATTTTACTTGTCTTTCTGCATAACTCATTTTTTTATCAAGAAAAATTTTTTTAAATTCCTGCCAAATTACATTTCCTGAAATTTTTTCTTTATCTATTTCAATATCTCTTGACAAAAATAACATTTTTGTTTTCATATTATCATTTATCAATTTCATTCTTTCATATATTTCTTTAAAATTTAAGTGTAACAACTTTGTTTCTCTAAATTCATCTATATTGTCCTCTTTATATTTTTTTGTTTCTTTTTCTAATTCTTGAAGAACAATACTATAGAATTTTTCAAAAGATTTATTTTTTAAAATTTCTCTCATTTTTTCATTTTCAAGAGTTAAGTTTGTAAGAGTTCTTATATCCTGTTTATATATTCCTTTTCCTTCATCTAATTTAAAAAAATATGCCTTACATCCTCTTTTTTTACAAGAACGATTAATTCTTCCCAGAAACTGTTCTTCTGCATCTAATATAGATATATTTTTAAATCCTATATCCATATCAATATCCACACCTGCCTCTATTACTTGTGTGGCTATCAGAATCATTCCTTTTCTGTTGTTATTTTTAGTTTCATTTATTATTCTTTTTCTTTCAAGTTTATTATCATCTCCTGTGATAAGAAAAAGATCTTCACTTAATTCCGAATATTTTTCTAAAAAAGACATATAAAAATTAGCAGCTGATTGTTTTTTTATAAATTCTATTACAATTTTCTTATCTTTATTTTTATATTCTTCTATTATTTTATTTTCCAATAAAGTTAATAGCTCTTCTCTATCATATTCCTTTTTCAAAAATTCAAAATTTAATTGTACTCTGTCTTTAAAAATTGGATTTTTAAAATATTTATCTCTCTCTTGAATTAAATTAGGGATATTTATTTTTTCTTCTAACAAAACAGAAAGATTAGGTAAAGTTGCAGACATAATAATTATTTTAATATTTAAAATTTCAGCATATTTCTGTAAAAAAATAATTATCTCTTTCCAAATTTTATTTCTATAGCTTTGGATTTCATCTATTATTATTACACTATTAGCTAAATGAGGTAGAGAAAAACTACTCTCTCTGTCAATTCCAAAAAAATTATTAAACAAATGAACATGAGTTGTAAGAATTACAGGAAAATGAATAAACTGCCTATTAAGAAGAGATTTTTCATAATCAATTTGTTTATCTCCGTCTTCGTCATCTACTTTTTCCTTTTGTATTGGTGTAATCGAATTTATTATTGCTACACTCTCCTTATTAAAAATTTCAGTTAAAGAATTATAAGTTTGCTCTACAAGAGTATTGAAAGGAAAAATATAAAATATTTTATTTAATCTTTCGTCTTTTTCTAGAAAAGTAAGAGCAAGATTTACAGAAGTTATTGTTTTTCCAGAACCTGTAGGAGCTTCTAAGAAAAATATATTTTTATTCATATTTATTTCTAAATTTTTTTCTGCTTCTAAAAACATCTCACTTCTATAATAGTTTATATTATTTTTATCAAAAAAATCTCTTGTCTGTTTATGCTTTTTTATTCCTTGATAAACTTCTGTTTTATGGAAATAATCAATATATTTATCTACATTGGTAAGAAGATTAAAATTTTCAACAGAATTTCCAGAACTATATTCATATGTAGCATAAAAATCTGCTGACACTAAAAGAGAATATATAAATTTTACATATATGTAAATATTTATTATATCCCAATCATTTTTTATAAATATTTCTTCCCACGAACTACTTCCCACTTTAAAATTATAGTTTTCTAAAAGTTCATCAATTTCATATTCTTCCTTCAATTCTTGTAAAATATTTGGACAATATTCTTTAATATTTTTAAAAAGAGTTTCATATTCTCCACTTAAAAATTTTTCATAAAAATCCTCTTTAAAAATTTCTGTTTTGCTATGATGTCGTAAAATAATGTAAGTATTTAAAATTAAAAAGTATAAAAGTATTGTAGTATTTTCTTCTTTTATATTTCCCGAAATACATAAATTAAAAATTTTTTCGTAAAAGTAATTTAAGTAAATCAATCCTGAAAGATTGGAATGTTTTGAACCTTGTACATAAATATTCTTTTTAAAATAACCATTTTTCATTTTATTAATTTGAAAATTTCTATTTGTTTTTCCTACATCATGCATATAGAAAACATTTAAAATCATCTCTTCCCAGATTTCTCTTAATTCAGGAGTATCTTTTAAAAATATATTTTCAAAATTTTCAAAAATTTCTGCTAAATTTTTATCATTATAAATTTTTTCAGCATATTTTATCACAAGATTAAGATGCTTCGTTAATCTTTCAGGATTTTTGTTCTCTGATATATGAGCATATATTTTATCTACATTTGTAAAATTTTCTTCTAAAGGATATAATTCTCTTTGAAATATCATATTCCTCCTAATAAAATTCTAATATTTTTTCTCCTATTTTTATAAAATTTTCTTTATTTATAATTTCATATTTTATATTTGTAAAAATAAAATTTTCTGTTTCATATTGATTAGATATAGGATTAAGAGTTAAAGGCAGTTTTTCCTCATACTTGTATTCATTTTTAAAGTTCATCTTTTTCATACTGAAAGCTGATATATTTTCTTTTATACTGCTTCCTATACTTTTTCTTAAAAATAGAGAATTTATTTTAGTACTTTCTTCTGTAAATTTTTCTCCTTCTAATATTTCTACATTTTCTATATCAGCTAAATGATCATTTTTTCCTAAATATATAGTATATTCAAAATTAAAATTTATAATTCTTTTTTTTAAATCTTTATGAAGAAGAGTATCTTCCATTTTTATAAAAATATCCCAGCTCACATTTTCTAGCCAATATTCTTTTACTATAAGGTTTCCCCCTTCTTCAGAACTTGCATACCCTACTGAGTTATTAAATATTTGTACTTTTTTAGAAAAATCTCCCATTTTACTGTTTGGTACTATTGAAATTTTTAAATCTTTTAATTTTTCATAGTATTCAGGATAATTGTTTTTTTCCTGATGATTGTATCCTTTATATCCCATTACAGCTCCCAGTAATCCTAAAAGTGCAGGTTTATGAATATTTCCATAGCTAAAATACAAATATGAATTTACATCAGGCATTTTAAAAAAAGCTGTTCTCCCTTTGAGTGTAAATTTTAAAATTTCCATAGCTATACCTCTTTTCCGGTAAAAATGTTAAACTCTTTTGCTCCTAATATTTTATGCTCTAATTTTAGGTTTAAATTATTATAATAAATTTCTATAGAGATAATATTCTCTTTCATCTTATTTAAAAGAGTGTCAAATCCTAGCTCTATTATTCTTTCTCCCTCTTCTGTTTTTATAAATTTTATATATTGTGCCAAATCAGGAAGATAATATCCTTCTTTTACTTCAACAAATAAAGAAAATTCATTTTCACAACCTATTTTTGAATTTGAATTAAAGTATGTTGCAGACACAAGTGCTGCTTCTTTAAATTTTTTATAATCTTCTTCTGTATAGCCTTCAGTTACACCCATTTTTATATACTCTTTGTATGCTTGAGGATTTACTACAAAAGGATAAAAATAATGAGCTTCATCACTTACTATTTTTGTTCCTAAAGTAGATTGATTAGCTTCTCCTTTTTCAGAATCTTTACTCGAATCTCTAAATGGAGAAAGTATTTGCTGCTCTTCTGCATATGTACCTTTATATTTATTAAATCCCTGTCCTATTTGTACTGCTCCTGTTATAGAGATATTGTTTTTTTCTTCTGCAAATGTTGCACCAAAATTTTTTACATCTGCAGCTTTAAAAAGATTCTCCATAACTTCTGTTTTATCTTTTTCATCTTTTAAATTTGTTTCAAATATTTCATCATATCTTTCTCTCAAAGATTTTGGTCTTAAATTTATTTCTCCATTTTTATTTTTCTTTTCATCACCCTTATCTATCTTATAACTTTTTACATATAAAATTTTCTCTCCATGAGCTTCCCACATTTTTTTCATAGGGTATTTAAGAGCCTTATCACTTCCAAAAATATCTCCATTAGACAATGTCTTAGGATAACCTGTAAAATCTGCATTCCAATTAGCCATTACCGCTCTTATACCAATTATTCCATAAACTCTATTTTTCATAATTTTCCTCCCAATCACTAATTTTCTTTTTCTTCTTCATTTTTTTCATAAATCAAACAATTGGATAAATATCCTCCCAACAATCTGTCATAATCAATTTTAGTATTTTCAGGAACATATCCTAAAACCATTTCATACAACATATTAAATTTTTTATTTTGCATTTTAATATCATGGTTATATCTTTTAAAAAGTTTTTGTATCTCTAATTTTATTTGATCAATATTTCTAAAATTCAAAATTCTATTTACAAGATTATGATTTTTACTTGTTTCTCTGCTTTTAGAAAATAAGAAATATACTAATTGCCCTATTGCAAAGAAATATTCATCTTCATTGTCAATTATTCCTTTACCATCTTTAAATGCTTTTCTAAATTTTTCTTTTATTCTTTCATGTATTTCCAATTTTTTCCCTCCTTCTATACTGCTCATAAAATTATACAAATCATAAGCTTCTGCTTTATATTCCTGTGTTGCAAGAGAATATTTTATATATTCCATAAATATTATTTTATACACTTTTAAAAAATTTTCTATCTCTCCTTTTGCTGTAAGTTTATAAAAAACATCTTTATATGTATTTGCAATAAATTTTAATCTTGTATCAAATATTTTCATATCTTTAATATTTTCATACATTATTCCAAACATTTTCCCTTTAAATAAAAAATCATTCAGCATACCTACTAGTTGTTTTTTACTGTTAATTATACTACCATAATCTAACTTTGTTTTAATTTCATCATTAAGACAGTCTATTATTTTAATAACTGGATATATATCTTTTTCATATTTTGGAATAATATCAAATCTTTCGATAGCCGCTTCATTTTTATCTTTTCTTATTCTTAAAAAATATCCATTTGTAATGTCAACATCAAGAGTTTCATTATTTTTTAAAGACATAATTTTTTTATCTGTAATATATATGTTTCTTATACCTTTACTGCTTAAATTATAAAGATAATCAAAAAATTTTTTTTGTTCTAATACTTCTTCTTCATCTAATAAATATGGAACTGTATAATTTTTCTTTCTTGTTTTATTTTCTAAATAAGGTTTTTTAATATTAAGATTTAGATTATCATTTGGAAGTCCGTAAGTTTTATTATTTATTTTTACATTATAATCTGTGCTATTATAAATATTTGGAATGATATATCTCTTACTTTCTTTTTTATATTCTTCCAAATCTTCATCAAAAAATATTTTTATATAATTTTTGCTCTCTTTTGTTCTCTCTTTTAATAAAGATAAATTATTTTTTATCCATTGGTAATTTTTTTCTATTTTTTCTATTTTAGGTTTTCCCAACTGCTTTTCTAACTCTTCGTATACTCTTCTTTTCTCTCCTTTATCGTATTTAAGCAGAGGATTTTTTAAAATTTCATAATATTTTTTTATTACATCATCCAATATATCCTTTTTTTCTTCTAAAACATTATTTTTTATGAAGAAAGATAAATAATTGTTAGAGTGAATTTGCTTTTTCCCATCAATAGGCTTATTCATATCAAGAAGATTAGAATAATAATCCCTTTCTGCTAAATAATCATATCTCTCAACAGAGGCAGAATCAGAATTTTTTTCTATTTTTATATGTTCAAAATTTCCGTCTTCTTTTACAATAAAATAATCTCCCAATTCCAATTCATAACTATCTGTTATAAGTTTTTCTCCTTTTTCAGCATAAACTTTATTAAAAATTTCTATACATTCCCTTAACATTTTTCACCTCCTTGTACCATTTTATAATCCTCTAGGATTTACATAAGAATACCCTCTACTTGCCATTTCAGATAATCCTGCTCCCAAGCTTAAAAATGCTAACTTTTGTGCTGTCGGATTTTTTGCTATTGTAAGAATAACTTTATCTCCTAAAAGATTTATATTTTTATAAGAACATTTTATAGGTACATCATTTCTAAATTCTATTTTTTCAAAAATATTTTCTGTTTCATCTAACTTTTCTTCATAAAATTGGTTATACTTTTTAATCAGGTTTATCTTTAACCTATCTAAAAAATTATCCACATCCATATTACCTCTCCAATATCCATTTTCTGTTTTTAAAATAATCGGAGTTACAGAAAAAAGCCTATCTATATATCTATATTCTATTTTTCTTTCAGATATTGTAAGTCCTTTTATTTCTCTAGTATAATTATTATGTAAATTTTTCATCAAAAAATCTTTTAATTCTTCATTTACAGTTCTTATTTGTACAGTATAAACTTTTCCTGCTAAATACTCCTCTTTTTCCAATGGATAAAAAGAGTTAAAAACATATCCTTTAGGAATTCTCTTGTTATGATATTTTAAAAACTTTTCATCTGCTTTTAAAATAGAATCTATAAAGTATGCTATTTTCGTTAAACAATCTTTTTTATTAATATTTTCTAATAAATATACTCTTAATTCTAATTTCCAGACTTGGATTTTATTTTCTTGCATCTTCTCTTATCCTCCTTAACATTAAATTTCTTAAAAAATATTTATTTAAAAACATCTAATGGTATAACTTTTGTTACTTTAATAGTATATAAAATCAATTTTGTCAATAGAAAATTTTATTTTGGGAGTTATTATTTTAATTTTACAGCAATCTTTATAGCTTTATCTTTTTTATTTTCAAAAATACTGTATCCTCTCATTATTTCTTTAAAATCTAATTTATGAATTAGTATCTATTTTTTTATTTATCACTCTTTTATCTAAAATAAAACAGCTCCAGTGTATAAACAACTAGAGCTGTTAAAATTTTAATTATTAAATATTATTTAAAAAAGGTACTAAAGTTTAGAGATATCAAATATTTCTAATTCTCCCTCTTTCAAATGTTTTTTCTCCATTCTTATTACAGCATTCAGAGTATCTATTGATGTAAGAACTTCAACACCATATTCTATAGCTGTTCTTCTCATTTTAAATCCATCTCTTTGAGCATCGTTTGCTTTTGTAGGAGTGTTGATTAAAAGATCAACTTGTCTGTTCATAAGCATTGTTAAAATATTTGGCTCTTCCTCTCCAACTCTTCTTACAACTTCTGCTTTTACTCCATGCTCTTCAAGATATTTTTGTGTTCCTGCTGTTGCATATAAAGTACATCCAAGCCCTATAAGTTCTTTTGCAACTGGTAAAAATTCCTCTTTATCTTTATCTCTTATTGTAAGAAGAACTTTTCTTCCTGATACTTTGTGAACTCTTTTTGCTGCAAGAAGTCCTTTGTAGATTGCTTCGTCAACTGTATGTCCTATTCCTAAAACTTCCCCTGTTGATCTCATTTCAGGTCCAAGTGATACTTCTACATTTGATAATTTTTCTGTTGAGAATACTGGAACTTTTACTGCAACAACATTTGGTTTTTTGTAAATTCCTGTTCCATAACCAATTTCATGTAAAGTTTCTCCTAAAATTATTCTTGTAGCAATTTCAATTACAGGAAGTCCAGATATTTTAGAAATATATGGAACTGTTCTTGATGATCTTGGGTTTACTTCAATTACATATAATTCATTTTCATAAGCTATAAATTGAATGTTCATCATTCCTTTTGTACCAAGAGCTTTTGAAATTTTTGCAGTGATTTCAAGAACTTTTTCCTCTGTTCCTTCATATAGATTTTGTTGAGGATATACTGTTATTGAGTCCCCAGAGTGAACTCCTGCTCTTTCAAGGTGTTCCATTATTCCTGGAATTAATACATCTTCACCATCACAGATTGCATCAACTTCAAGTTCAATTCCGTTTAGATATTTATCTATTAATACTGGATTTTCAGGATCTCTGTCAAATGATGATTCAAGATATTTTACAAGGTTGTACTCATCATGACAAATTTCCATTCCTTGTCCTCCAAGAACATAAGAAGGTCTTACAAGAACTGGATATTTTATTTGATTTGCGATCTCAATTCCGTGATTGATATCCCAAACTGCTCTTCCTTTTGGTCTTTTTATATCAAGTTCTTCCATCATCTCTTCAAATTTCTCTCTGTCTTCTGCTTCGTCTATTTTTTCAGCAGATGTACCAAGGATTTTTATTCCTCTTTCAGCAAGAGCATTTGCAAGTTTTATTGCTGTTTGTCCTCCAAATTGAAGAATTACTCCTTCAGGTTTTTCTTTTTCTATGATATTTAATACATCTTCTAAGATTAATGGTTCAAAATATAGTCTGTCAGCTGTATTGTAGTCTGTTGAAACTGTTTCTGGGTTATTGTTTATAATTATACTTTCAATTCCCATTTTCTTTAATGTTTTGATTGAGTGAACTGTACAGTAGTCAAACTCTATCCCTTGTCCAATTCTTATTGGTCCTGAACCTATAACAATTATTTTTCTTTTGTTTTCAACTTCTACTTCATCGTGTTGATCGTATGTTGAGTATAGGTAAGATGTCTGTGCTTTAAATTCTGCTGCACAAGTATCAACTCTTTTGTATGCAGGAATAATTCCATAAGCTGTTCTCTTACATCTGATATCTTCTTCACTTACTCCCATAAGTTCTGCAATACCTCTGTCAGAGAATCCTTTTTTCTTTAATTTTCTTAAATAGTCAACATCTAAATCTTTAAATTTAGTTTTCTTTAAAATCTCCTCTTGTTTTACAAGCCACTCGATTTTTTCCATAAAGAATTTATCTATACCAGTAATTTTTTGAAGTTTTTCTTTTATATATCCTCTTCTAAGCATTTCAGCAACAACAAATATTCTTTCATCATCAGGTCTTACAACTGCTTTTTTAAGTTCTTCCATTGTAAGTTTTTTAACAGCTGGATGCTCAAGATTAAATCTTCCTATTTCAAGAGATTTAAGCCCTTTTAAGAAAGCTGCTTCAAAGTTATCTCCTATAGACATAACTTCTCCTGTTGCCATCATTTTTGTTCCAAGAACTTTGTTGGCATTTCTGAATTTATCGAAAGGCCATTTAGGAATTTTTGCAACAATATAGTCTATTGTTGGCTCTGTACAAGCATAAGATTCCCCTGTAACTTCGTTTACAATTTCATCAAGTGTATATCCTAAGGCAAGTTTAGTTGATACTCTTGCAATTGGGTATCCTGTTGCTTTTGAAGCAAGAGCAGACGAACGAGAAACTCTTGGGTTAATTTCAATTATTGCATATTTCATTGATTTTGGATGAAGAGCAAACTGTACATTACATCCTCCTACAACTCCAACTTCGTCTAATATTTTTAGAGCAGATTTTTTAAGCATAACTGCTTCTTTATGAGTTAAAGTTTGAGTAGGAGCAACAACTATTGAATCTCCTGTATGAATTCCAACTGGGTCAACATTTTCCATATTACAAATTGTAATACAGTTTCCTGCTTTATCTCTCATTACTTCATATTCTATTTCTTTCCATCCAAGGATAGATTTTTCTATAAGTACTTGTCCAACTCTTGAAAGAGCAAGTCCTTTTAATAATATCTCTTCTAGTTCTTTAGGGTTGTTTGCAATTCCTCCCCCTGTTCCTCCCATTGTATAAGCAGGTCTTACAACAACTGGATATCCAATCTCTTTTGCTACATCTCTTCCATGCTCAAGACTTTCAACAATCTCACTTTCAATGCAAGGTTCTCCGATTTTTTCCATTGTTTCTCTGAAAATTTCTCTGTCCTCACCTTTTTTTATTGATTCAACAGATGTACCTATAATTTTTACACCATATTTTTCTAATATACCTTTTTCGCTAAGCTCAACTGCAAGGTTAAGAGCTGTTTGTCCTCCCATTCCTGCAAGAAGAGAATCTGGTCTTTCTTTTGCAATTACTTTTTCAACAAACTCAGCTGTAATTGGTTCAACATATATTCTGTCTGCAATAGCCTTGTCTGTCATTATTGTAGCTGGGTTTGAGTTAATAAGAACAACTTCTATCCCTTCACTTTTTAATGTTTCACAAGCTTGAGTTCCTGAATAGTCAAATTCTGCTGCCTGTCCTATTATAATTGGTCCTGAACCTATTACTAATACTTTTTTTATTGATTTATCTATCATTATACTTTCCTCCTAAAAATTTCTCATCACAAATCTATATTCAAAAATATTTATAAATTTATTAAACAAGTTTTAAAAAACTTTGTAAAACATCTTCTGTTCCAGGATATAAATCTGGCATATATTGTACTCCATATACTTTCAGATCATCATTTTTCATTCCTTCTATTGTTTTGATGTTTATTCCTTGATGAGTCATTTCCACTCCTGCAGGAAGTTCTTTCACAACATAACCTGCATTTTGTGCTGTAATGATTACTTTTCCTGTTGCTGTATTTTTTACAGGATATCCACCTCTGTGTCCATATATTAATTTTTCAGTTTTTCCTCCAAGAGCAAGAGTGATAACTTGATGTCCAAGAACCTCTCCAAATACTGGAAGTTTTCCTATTACTTTTTTAAGTTCCTCTGCTGTTTCAGTAAGATCTGCAGGATTTCCAGGTCCGTTTGATACAAAAAGAGCTTTAATTCCTGAATTTAATATTTCTTCAGCTTTTGTATTATATGGGAAAACTGTAACTTTAAATCCTTTTCCTGTTAAGTAATCAAGTGTACTGTTTTTTACTCCAAGATCAATAACCCCTATCTCTCTTTCCCCTTCTCCTATTTTATAAATCTCTTTGCAGCTTACTTGTGCTGCTGCGTTTTTATTTGTGAAGTTTTCAAATTTTTCTTGAATCTCTTTTTTTGTTAAATCTTCAGCAGTAATTATAGCTTTCATTGCTCCATTGTCTCTTATAATTTGAGTTAGATATCTTGTATCGATACCTTTGAAACCTGTAACTCCATACTGTCTTAAAAATCCATCAAGAGTCATTTCACATCTAAAGTTGTTAGGTAATTTTGCATCTTCTTTTATGATAAGAGCTTTTAAATGGATTTTATCTGATTCCATATCTTCAGTGTTAATTCCATAATTTCCTATCATAGGATATGTCATTACCATCATCATACCTTCATTAGCAGGATCAGTAAGTATTTCCTGATACCCTGTCATTCCTGTATTGAAAGATATCTCTCCCACTGTTCCAGACAGTTCACCAAAAATTTTTCCTTCAAAAACTTTACCATTTTCAAGAATTAATTTTCCTTTCATTAAAAACCTCCCAAAATATTATCTAAAAAAAAAGATATAACTAAATGGTTATATCTTGACTACAAAATTAATATTAAAAATAAAATTAAAAAATAGGGAAAAAGCAATATAAAATGAGCTGATTCCAGAAAAAATGTTATTTCTAAACTTCTGCCATTCTCTCCTTACTTGTTTCATTTTGTGCCTCCCGATTTTATTTCTAAAAATTAGTATACTGTATTTTTCATTTCTTGTCAACTATAATTTTTTGCACTATTAATAAATTTTTTAATCTAATAAGAGAATTTTGTGGTATAATTAATCTAATAATATATTTTTTGCGGAGGATATATATCTATGGACTTCATTATCATTACAAACAATCCTAAAGTTTTTAACTTTTATAAAGAAACAGATGAAATTATCTTTTTAAAAGAAAAAAGTCTTCTTGAAATATTAGAAGAGATTAACCATTATATCATTAAAGGACACAAACTTTTAAGTGATCCTATTCTATACAATATTGAAAACAGCGAAAATCCTTACAAAACAATTATAATTTCAAAATATCCAGCAGAAAACAACATGAGTTCTCTGGATATTATTATGGGTGTGCTTCAAATAGCTGAAAAACTTCCAAAGCCTATCTCTTTTGACTCAAGAGAGGATATTTTGGAAGAGTTTAGATTCGTAGATTTAAACCTTATTATCAATAGTATAAAAGAACTGGACTAAATCAAATAAATTTTTAACATTTTCAGAAAGGATAAAAAACAAAAAACATGGAAGAAATTATTTTTAAAACATTTATCGACAAAGTGAGATTTGATTTTGTCCCTGTAACAAACCTTCGTACTGGGTCTGTTTATGGATACAAAATAATAAAAAACTTTGACGATGCAGGGTATGATGATAAGGAAGATGTCTATGAACTTGCTTATGAAGACGGTGTCCTTGAATATTTTCTTTTAAGACTCCAAGAAAAAGCTTATCTTGCTGCTATAGAAGGAAAACTTACAAATAAAAAATTATTTCATACCTTAAGAGTAAATTATATTGAAGATGCTTCATATTATTATGAAGGTATTGAGAGCCTAATTGAAAAATTTAAGCTTAATAAAAATAATATTGTATATGAGCTTAAAGGAGCTTCTGATTGGAAAAATATCAATCAATTTCTTCAATATACAGATGAAGATGCCACTCTTATGTTTAAAGAAACAAAAGGATTTCCTTTAAATCAGAATATGCTTCGTTTTCTTGATCCTAAATTTGCAGAGGTTATCTCTTTAGAATCAGCAAAAACAATTAAGGCTAATAAAAATATCACTTGTAAGCTTGTATATCAAATCCGTGAAGGAGAAAATTATTCAAACGAAGAACTTATTTCTGCTGGAATTGATTACATATATAAAAGATAAAAAATAAAGGGGGCTGTTGCATTTATAAAATTGTAAAAATAAAATTCTCGATATTAAAAATTGT
>DXWL01000001.1 GCA_019416865.1 Fusobacterium sp. | reverse complement strand
CTTAGGGGGCAGCCCTTTGGGAGGATAGGAACTTGCCAATCTTTTTTTCGTCTATACAGGAGGATGAGAGTTTCATTAAACTCTCAACGACTAGCAGAGCCGACGAACTGAAAAATTTCATTTATTAAATTTTTTATGTTGCTCCTTGATAAAGAGCAAATTAAAGAGTCGATGACGGGGCTGTTGCATTTCTAAAGTTGTAAAAATAAAATTCTCAATATTAAAATTAGAAAATTTTATTTTTTATAAATTTGCAACAGCTCTTTTTTTATACTCATTTTTTTAGTTGAAAAATTTGAAATTAGAAGCTATAATTGTTTATAAAAGCAGCTGAAATCAAAAAAAGCGAGGGAATGTTTATGGAGTTTGTAGATGAGCAAAGTAAATTATTAGAGCCTGTGAAATATTATAAAACAGAGGTAGCTGAAAAATTTTTGAATAAACTTATTGAAAATTTTGAAAATCTATTAAGAGAATCCAGAATAGATATAGAAGCAAACAGAAAATCAGTAAGTGAGTACAATGAAATCTCCAAAGTAAAAGGAAAAAATGAAAATAAGTTAAAATGGCGGAAGAGATTTTCCTTTTTACTTATCTGTATTTTGATTTTTCTAGTATTCTATGAGATAAATGCAGTACAGGCAGTAAGAAGACTTCTTAATTTGAATGAAAATGCAAGAGAACCTTTTTTAAGAGCTGTATTAGCAGGATTGGGAATAATAGGAATAGGTGTTTTAAATTTTAAATATATTAGTGGCAAAAAGAAAGACTTGAGTAAAAATATAGAGAGCATGGAAGCTGAGCTTAATTTAAAAAGAGAGGAATGTTACTCTCAAGTAAATCCTTTGCTTTCTCTATTTGAAAGCAATACTGCCAATAAAATTATAGCTGAAGTTATTCCTACCTTAGCCTTGGACAAAAACTTTAAAATAGAAAGATATGCTGATTTGGTAGAAAATTATAATATGCCTGTAAAACTTCAGAAAAATTTCTCAACAGAGGATATAATATCAGGGGAAATATTAGGAAATCCTTTTATAATTGTAAAAAGTTTATGCAACAGAGTTATTCAGGAAACTTATACAGGTTCTCGTACTGTTTCATGGGAAGAGAGCTATACAGACAGTAACGGAGAAAGAAAGACAAGAACAGTAACTCAAACTTTACATGCAAGTGTAGTGAAGCCAAAACAGGTATTTGAAGATAAAATTGATTTAATCTATGGAAATGATGCTGCAGAACATTTGAATTTTTCCAGAGAGCCTAAATTTATTCACGAACTTTCAGAAAAGAAACTTAGCAAATATTTGAAAAAAGGTGAGAAAGAGCTTAAAAAAAGAACCGAAAATGCAATTAAGACAGGAAAATCTTTCTTGGAAATGGGAAATTCAGAGTTTGATGTTCTTTTTGGAGCTTTTGACAGAGATAATGAAGTTGAGTTTAGAGTATTGTTTACTCCCATTGCTCAGCAAAATATGATAAAACTTTTAAAAGATAAAGATTTCGGAGATGATTTTAAATTTTATAAGATTAATAAATTAAATAATATCTCCAATGAAAATGATTGGATTTTAAATATTAATAAAAATTATTACAGAGATTTTTCTTTTGATGTGATAAAAGAGAAATATTATGATATTAATAAAAAATATATGAGTAATTTTTATAGATTATTTTTGCCTATACTTACAATTCCAGTGTATCATCAGCACAAGGCTCAGAAATATATCTATGAAGACAGATACAGTTATAACTACAACCCATATTCTTCAGAGGCAGTTGCAAACTTTTTGGGAGCAGGATTGTTTTCCCATGCTGAAAGTGATACCCCTTCAATTTTAAAAACAAATACTTTAAAAGTTGATGGAGATGTTGATTTGGTAGAGGTTATAGGAAAATCCTATAAAAAAGTGGGAAAAACAGACTATATTCCAGTTATGGCAGGAAATGGAAGAATATATGATGTTCCAGTAGATTGGATAGATTTCATTCCTCTTACAGCATCAGGAAGAATGGAGATGAAAAGACTGGATATTGAAGAGAGTGAGTTTGAAAAATCTTCAGAGGATATTTATAAGTCAGCAGGAAATAGAAGATATATTTATAAAAACAATATTTTTGCAATGTTTACTGATAAAGAAGAGTTCAGTTGCAATGAAATATTAAAAAATATAAAGATTGGATAATAAATAATTAATGAGGAGGAAATTATTATGGGAAATATGCTGAATGAGTTAGATGAAGAGATAAGAGAAGAAGGAAGAGATGTAAATGTTATTGCCAAACAAATAAAGGTTGAAACAGACACAAGCATTCAAATTCTAATTTGGGCATTATATTTAGTTGGACTTGGACTTATTGGTTTTGGAATTATTCAGAAAATATATTATCTTATTCCTGTGGGAATTTTAATTCCAGCTTTTGTATATACTAATCTTAAAAAGCAGGAATCATATTTCAGCCAATTGGAACAAAGAATACAGCAAAGTGCTTCACAGATAGATAACTATTTAGAACAAAGAGTTATCGTTCTTCAAAATACAGCTAAGCTTTTAGAAAAAGCTGTAGATTTAGATAAAACAGTTTTCAGTGAGATTGCTAAGATGAGAGCAGGAAATATACAAGAAACAGAAAGAAATGAGATTCAGGCTAAATTGGATAAGGCTTACAGAGGATTAAATCTTACTGTAGAAAACTATCCAGATTTAAAAAGTCATATGGAGATAAGAGATGCTATGCAGCAAAATTTATATCTTCAAAGAGAGATTACAGCTGCCAGAGAGGTCTATAATGATAATACAGGAATATGGAACAGAGAGATATTTGAATGGCCTTTTAAAAAATATGTAGCAGCAAGAAAAGGATATACAACAAGAATTCCATTTATCGCTTCTAAAGAGATTAAAGAGAGAGCAAGAGAAGTTTTCTTTTAATTAAAAAATATAATAATAAAAATTCCTGCCGTAAATTAATACAGCAGGAATTTTTATATTATTGAGTTGTGTATTCAGATAATGAATTATTTTTCAGAAAGAGAAGTTACACCTGGAAGTGCTTTTCCTTCTAAATATTCAAGAGATGCTCCTCCACCAGTAGAGATGTGAGTGAATTTATCTGCATATCCAAGTTGCATTGCAGCAGCAGCAGAATCTCCTCCACCGATTATTGTTGTAGCACCTTGTAAGTTTGCAATAGCTTCACAAACTCCGATTGTTCCTTTAGCGAAGTTAGGCATTTCGAAAACTCCCATAGGTCCGTTCCATACAACTGTTTTAGCAGCAGCTATTTCTTTTCCGAATAATTCTATTGTAGCAGCTCCAATGTCAAGTCCCATTTGGTCAGCAGGGATTTCATCAACAGAAACTGTTGTGTGAGCAGCATCGTTGTTAAATTCTTTTGCAACAACTGTATCTATTGGAAGTATTAATTTTCCATTTGCTTTTTCAAGTAATGCTTTTGCAAGTTCGATTTTATCTTCTTCAACTAGAGATGTTCCAGTATTTTTTCCTAAAGCTCTTAGGAATGTAAACATCATAGCTCCACCAACAAGAACTTTGTCAGCTTTAACAAGAAGATTTTCGATAACTCCTATTTTATCAGAAACTTTTGCTCCTCCAAGGATAGCAACTAGAGGTCTTACTGGAGAATCAACAGCTTCACCGATGAATTTTATTTCTTTTTCCATTAAGAATCCAGCAGCAGCTTTTCCTTCTCCGATATTTGCAGCGATACCGATGTTAGAAGCGTGAGCTCTGTGAGCAGTTCCGAAAGCATCGTTTACAAATAGATCTCCTAAAGAAGCCCAGTATTTTCCTAATTCAGGATCGTTTTTAGATTCTTTTTTACCGTCTAAATCTTCAAATCTTGTGTTTTCAAACATCATGATTTCTCCAGATTTTAGTTCGTTTACAGCAGCTTCAAGTTCAGCTCCTCTTGTTACAGGAACGAATTTAACTGGTTGTCCTAAAAGTTCAGCAAGTCTTTCAGCAGCTGGTCTTATTGATTTAGTTTTTAAATCTTCTTCAGTTTTAACTTTTCCTAAGTGAGAGAAAGCTATAACTTTTCCTCCATTTTCAAGAACATATTTGATTGTAGGAAGAGCAGCAACTATTCTGTTGTCGTTTGTTATTTTTCCATCTTTCATAGGAACGTTGAAGTCCACTCTCATAAGAACTTTTTTATCTTGTACATTTAAATCTGTTACGATTTTTTTTGCCATTTCTTTTTTCCTCCTAAAGATATTATATTTTTGTTTTAATTGAGATCAAATTTAAAAAATAGAATTCTCGATATTTTTTTCAAGAGAATTTTATTTTTATAAATTTCCCTCCACCTACGAAAAACGGAACCCCTTGAGGTTCCGTATTCTTTTGTATTATTTAATTTCTAACTATTCTCAGAGAACTATTTAGATAATTCTACGAATTTTTTAAGAGTTCTGATTAATTGAGAAGTGTAAGACATTTCGTTGTCATACCAAGCAACTGTTTTAACTAGTTGTTTATCTCCAACTGTCATTACTCTTGTTTGAGTAGCATCGAATAATGATCCGTAGTTGATTCCGATGATATCGCTAGATACTAATTCTTCTTCAGTGTATCCGAAAGATTCAGTAGCAGCAGCTTTCATAGCAGCGTTTACTTCTTCAACTGTAACTGGTTTTTCAAGTACAGTTACAAGTTCAGTTATTGATCCAGTGATTACTGGTACTCTTTGAGCAGCTCCGTCTAATTTTCCCTTTAATTCAGGGATAACAAGTCCGATTGCTTTTGCAGCTCCAGTTGTGTTAGGAACGATGTTTGCAGCAGCAGCTCTAGCTCTTCTTAAATCTCCTTTTTTGTGTGGAGCATCTAGAGTGTTTTGGTCGTTTGTGTAAGCGTGGATAGTTGTCATTAATCCTTCAACGATTCCAAAGTTGTCTTGTAATGCTTTAGCCATTGGTGCTAAACAGTTAGTTGTACAAGAAGCTCCTGATATAACTGTTTCAGTTCCATCTAATATATTGTCGTTTACGTTGTAAACTATTGTTTTAAGATCTCCAGTAGCTGGTGCAGAGATAACTACTTTTTTAGCTCCTGCAGCGATATGCTCTTCAGCTTTTTCTTTTTTAGTGAAGAATCCAGTACACTCAAGAACTACGTCTACGTTTAATTCTCCCCATGGTAAATCTTTAGGACTAGCTTGTGCACAAACTTTGATTTCGTGTCCGTTAACAACGAATCCTCCGTCTACAACTTCGATAGTTCCGTTGAATCTTCCTTGTGCTGAGTCATATTTGAATAGGTGAGCAAGAGTTTTAGCATCTGTTAAGTCGTTGATTGCCACTACATCAAATTCAGGGTTATCAATCATTAATCTTAATGCTAATCTTCCAATTCTTCCAAATCCGTTAATTGCTACTTTAACTGCCATTTTGTTTCCTCCTTGAAATTTACTTTATTATAATTTTTTTATTTTTTCTAATCTGTATACTTAGATTATAGCCATCTATTTCAAATTTGTCAATTTTGATACAGATTAAATTTGAACACTTTTTTGAGCATTATTTGACACCTAATGCATTTTTCATATCATCTGGAAGCCCAATTTCAATTATTTTCTGCTCATGGGTATCTACATCATCGTAAATAAATTTATAAGAGTGAAGAAGCTGACGATGAAATTCGGGATGTTCATGTCCGTAAAGAGTATCTCCTAAAATAGGATGTCCCTCAAGAGAAAGGTGTACCCTTATTTGATGTGTACGGCCAGTGAAAAGTTCAAGCTCCACAAGGGTAAGATTTTTTTCAGGGAATCTTTTAATCACTTTTACATATGTTTTTGCAGTCTGTCCCCCCTCCTCAACAGAAAGTTCTCTTCTTTTTATCTCTTCTCCGATTCTTCCTATTGGTCTTTCTATAAAAAATTCGTCTTTTTCAATAATTCCTTCACATACAGCCATATAGAATTTTCTTGTTTCAGCTTTTTCTTGAAGATAAGCTTGAGCAAATCCATTTTTGGCAACTACAATAAGCCCAGAAGTATTCATATCAAGACGATTGTAAAATCTTGGTACTTGAATTTTTCCTGTAGTTTTTAAGAAGTAATCCACTATCCCGTTAGCAAGAGTCTTGTCCACTTTTTTCTGTGTGGGATGTACAACAACATCTGCATCTTTGTTGATAATAAGAAGATTTTTATCTTCATATACAATTTTCAAATCCATTGGGATAGGAGCAATATTTGTTCCTTTTTCAGGTTCTGCTACCACCAAACGATTTAACTTTTTAATTTTTTTATCTAAACGAACTTTTTTTCCGTTCAGATAGATATCAGCATTTTTAAGCCCTCTGGAAGAGTATCCTTTTACTTCTTTTAGGTAATCTCCAACTTTAAAACCATTATATTCAGGCTCAATAATAAATTTTTTCATAAATACTCCTAAAAATTTCTTAAGTTTCATTGTTATTATATCATGAAACAGAAACTTAATCTTTATTTTTTGTTAAATATATGCTAACATATTAGAAGGAACTATTAACTAACTATTAGAAATGTAATTAATCAGGAGGTATTTTATCATGGCAAAAAGAATTATCAACACACCAAAAGCTCCAGCAGCTTTAGGACCTTACTCTCAAGCAATTGAAGTAAACGGAACACTTTATATTTCAGGACAAATCCCATTTGTTCCAGAAACAATGACTCTAGTTTCTGACTGCGTAAAAGCTCAAACTAGACAATCTTTAGAAAACTTAAAAGCTATCTTAGACGAAGCTGGATACACTTTCAACGATGTAGTTAAAGCTACTTGTTTCATCAAAGATATGAACGATTTCGCAGCTGTAAATGAAGTTTATGCTGAATACTTAGGAGAAGCTAAACCAGCTAGAGCTTGTGTAGAAGTTGCAAGACTTCCTAAAGATGTAAAAGTTGAAATCGAATTAATCGCAGTTAAATAGTTTTAAAAAATAAAATTAAAGGACTACTTAGAATAAGTAGTCCTTTTTTAGTTTTAAAGATTTTATCTGTTTTTAAACCCTTCAACTTTTCTCTTTTTAAGAAAAGCATCCATACCTTCTCTTTGATCTTCTGTTTCAAAACAACTTCCAAACAATTTTTCTTCTATAACAATAGCATCATCCATAGAAACATCAAGACCATCATTTATTGCTTTTTTACAAGCTCTTACAGCGATAGGAGCATTTTTAGCAATTTTTTCTGCCAATTTTTTAGCCTCAGCAAGAAGTTCCTCTGGAGGATATACTGCATTTACAAGTCCTATTGCCTTAGCCTCCTCAGCTTTTACATTTGTACAAGCATAAATCATCTCTTTAGCTTTTCCTGCTCCGATTAATCTTGCAAGTCTTTGAGTTCCCCCAAATCCAGGAATTATTCCAAGTCCAACTTCAGGTTGTCCAAATACTGCATTGTCAGAACATATTCTGATATCACAGCTCATAGCTATTTCACAGCCTCCACCTAAAGCAAACCCATTCACTGCTGCTATAACAGGAATTGGAAAAGTTTCTATTTTACGGAAAATATCATTTCCATTTTTTCCCCAAGCTTCGCCTTCAGCTTTACTTAGAGGATACATAGAACTTATATCTGCACCGGCTACAAAAGATTTTTTTCCTGCTCCAGTTAAGATAATAGCTCTTATTTTATTAGTATCAATATAATCAAAGATATGATTTATTTCCCAAAGTATTTCAGCATTTAATGCATTTAATGCTTTTGGACGATCAATAGTGATAACTGCTATATTATTTTCTTCTTCATACTTGATGTAATCCATATTTCCTCCTTAAGCAGCTACATTTTCTTTTTCTTTTCTTTTTTTATTTTCAACACAGATTATGTAAAGAAGGATACCAGCAACAAGTCCCCAAGTAGCCCCTTTAAGTGCAAGAATAGCGGCCATAACTGTTGCTATACCTTTATCAGTACCTTCACTTATTTCATCCATTGCAATTCTTCCACATACAAATCCTTGAACTATTAGAGTTAAAGATAATGCAGCAGGTAGAATAGGTTTAACGAAAGAAGCTACAGGAACTAAAGCAACACAAATAAAAGTCATCCATCTAAATGTTCCTACTCCACTGAAAATAGAATCCATAGAATCTCTTCCTTGTTTATATCTTTCAGAAACAGCAGCAGTAACAGCAGCCCATAAAGGTCCACAAAGTGGCACATATGGACAGATAAGTGCTTCTAAGAAGTTTCTGATTCCAGAAACTAAGTTAGATCTGTTAGCATTAAAATCAATTTTTTCATCTTGACGAACTTCATCAGCTTCTTTTATCAAAGCATCACTACTTACAAAGTCCCCGAAAGCAATAACATATACCATCAGTGCAGTTGGTATTGCTGAGATAAAATCACTTAGATGTGGGAATCCCACAGGTCCGAAAGGACTTAAAGCTTTTATAATACCAGAAACATTTGGTATTTTAATGATAGAACCTAGCTCTAATATTGGAGCAGGTAATTCTTTTGTCAGAGGACCGATAATTACAGCTAGTATAATAGCAGGTAACATTCCGTAGTTTCCAATTATTTTATAAATATGATGTTTTTTCTTAAGCTCTTTAAATCTATCAGAAAATATTAAGAAATAAGCAAATAAGCTACCTATTCCAACAGTTATAGGATAAAGTTCAAATCTTCCTTTAGGTGCAAATTCTCCCATAATAGCAGATAATCCTGCCCCAAGAAGTATTCCGGCTTTAATTGAACGAGGAACAAAATCTATTATTTTTTGTGCCAAACCAGTAATTCCCATAAATAAGAAAATTAATGCTACAATGATTTGTAAAGCAATCAGCAAGTGAATTCTCTCAACACCTTGTTCCTGTATAGTAAGAAAGGCTGTAACAAGTGGAATGGCTGGAGTTATCCAACCAGGAACAACAGGGTCTCCCAAAATAGAGTGTAGGTTATAGAATAGACCGTTTATAATAACCATGCTCCATGCTATTTCATAAGGAATCCCAAGCACACTTTCTAAAATAGGTATTGCTCCTAAACAAGTAGCACACATTAAGACTGCTTGAAGACATTCAGAAATTTCCCAACGATAATGTATAAAAGGTAATCTTACTTTAAAGATCCCTAATGGTATGTAAGGTTGTTCTTCACCGTATTTTCTAGTCATTGCCATATTTGGTCCTCCGTTTTATTTAGAATTTTTCTTTAAATCTTTTTTCAAATTCAGCTTTTAATTCCTCTCTGAAGTTAGGGTGAGCTATATTAATTAGATTTCTTGCTCTTTCTCTTAAAGTTCTACCTTTTAATTCCGCTATTCCAAATTCTGTTATTACATAATCAACGTCTGTTCTAGATGTTGTAACACAAGCTCCCTCAGTTAAGAATGGCACTATTTTAGAAACAGTTCCTTTTTTAGCTGTAGAAGGGAAAGCAAGTATTGATTTTCCACCTTTAGAGAAAGCAGCACCTCTTACAAAGTCCACTTGTCCTCCAATACCACTAAATTGTTTCAATCCCATTGCTTCTGAACAAACTTGTCCCATTAGATCAACCTGTAAAGCAGCATTTATAGAAATAAGATTGTCATTTTGTCCTATTACTCTAGGGTCATTTATATAGTCAACAGTTTGAAGAGAAACCATTGGGTTATTATCAACAAAGTCGTATAATCTTTTTGTTCCCATTAAGAAGGCTACACTTAATTTTCCTTTATTTATATTTTTCTTTTTACAAGTGATAACTCCAGCTTCAACTAATTCTACAACACCGTCAGAAATCATTTCAGAGTGGATACCTAAATCTTTTTTATCTTTTAAGAATAGTAATACTGCGTCAGGAATAGCTCCTATTCCAAGTTGTAAAGTATCACCATCATTTATAAGACTGGCACAAAATTCTCCTATAGCTTTTTCCACATCTCCTATTTTAGGAGGAGCTAATTCAGGAATAGGTTCATCTTTTTCAACTATTATATCTATATCAGAAATATGAATAAAACAATCTCCCAATGTTCTTGGCATATATTTATTAACCTGTGCAATAACTAATTTCGCTGCTTCTGCAGCTGGTTTAGTATAGTCTCCTGAAACTCCGAAGCTACAATATCCATTTTCATCTGGAAGAGAAACATTTATTAGAGCTACATCAACAGGGAGTTTTGTTTTAAATAGTTCAGGAATTTGATAAAAGAATGAAGGAGTAAAATCTCCTCTTCCACTATTTATACATTCTCTTGTAGGACCACCTAAAAATAAACTATTTACTTTAAAGTGTCCCTGCATTTCCTCTTTTGCATAATCTCCTTTTCCCATAGCAACAAGTTGCACAATTTCAACATTTTCATAATTCTTGTAATTTTCTACCATTTTATCAACAAGATATAGAGGTTCACCTACAGCATGTTGTAAAACAACTCTATCTCCTGATTTTATAAACTTAACAGCTTCTTCTGCTGTCTTTACTTTTGAATTATACAGTGTTTTCCATTCCATAACAAGATTCCTCCATTTTTAAAATATACAGAGAGAAGGCTCTCTCTGTATATTTCAGGTTGTTTTATAATGCTAAAATTATTCAGATATCTTTGCAAGTTTTTTAGCTAACTCTTTCTTCATAGCTAAGTTTCCTTGACGAGCAATCATAATTCTTTGAGCTTGAGGTGAACCAGCACCATGCATTGATTCTGTTCTATATCCAACAGCTGCAGTACCTAGAGTTAAGTTTTCAATAAGTCTTAAGATTCTTAATCTGCTTTCTGTACTTACAATGTTAACTCCTTTAAAGTATTTATCGACATAGTGTCCTACGATAGGAGATCTTAAGTCTTTTTCAGAAGGTGCAGTTACAACTAATCCTCCAGCTATATCTTCAGCTAATCTTGTGATTTCATATGGGAATCTAGTTACATTTTGTTTGCAGACATTTGCAAGTAGTAAGTCGATTAAGTAGTTTCCTGACTCAGTTTTTGTTCCTTCTGCAGAACAAGCAATACCACAAGCATATAGAGTTTCGTTTAGGTGAGTCATTTCAATTAATTTATCTTTTATGTGATTTGCTTTAGCAACACCGTTATAATCAGCAGCAACAGCAGCAGCTCCGATTAGAACATCTCCAACCCCTACTTTACATCCTCCATAACTTTGTCTATGGTAACCTGCGAATCTTTCAACAAGAACTCCAGCAAATTCAGTTTCACCGTTTAAGAAGATTCTGTCATTTGGAACGAATACATTATCAAAAACAGTTAATGCTTCAACTCCTCCAAATTCTTCGTTTCCTGTATCCATAGGACTTCCTTCTAATTTTCTAGTATCACATGACTGACGACCTATAATTAAAGTAATTCCTTTAGTATCTGTAGGCACAGCGAAAGATACAGCATAATCTTTATCTTCAGGTCCCATTGCTATTGTAGGCATTACAATAACTTCTTGTGAGTTTATAATTCCTGTTTGATGAGCTTTTGCTCCACGAACAACAATACCATCTTCTCTTCTTTCAACGATGTGAAGGAATAGATCTGGGTCAGCTTGTTTATGAGGTGGTAGAGCACGATCTCCTTTAGGGTCTGTCATTGCACCGTCAACTGTAAAATCTTTTTCTTGGCAATAAAGCATATATTTTTTAAAGTTTTCATGATAATGAGTTCCATAAGCTTTGTCAACTTCGTAAGTAGTACTGTAAACAGCGTTAAAAGCGTCCATTCCAACACAACGCTGGAAGCAAGAAGCTGTTTTTTGTCCTAATAAACGTTGCATTTTTACTTTCTTAACTAAATCTTCTGTGCTTCTGTGAATATGAGTAAAACGATTTATTCTTTCTCCTGTTTCAGGTGAAATAGCTGTCATTAAATCCTGATATTCAGGCATTTGTGCTAAGTCATAAGTCATTCTTACAGAATTTAAAGAAGGTCTTAATATTGGATTATCCACTGGATTTTCTATTTTTTCTCCAAACATATAAACCTGTAAATTCAATTTTCTCATACTTTCAATATATTGTTCTCCTGTCATCAATGCCATTTTTACTCCTCCTTAAACTTTAATCATTTTTATTTATGTTATGCCTTAGTATAAAGCAATTTTTGTGCCATGCCTAAAACCTCGATTTTATCGTTAAAAAATATAAAAAATAAATAAATATTGTTTTATATATGAAACATCGTTTTATTTTTAATACAAAAAATATACTTTTTGTATTAAATCATCCAAAGATTTTAGAAAATGTATGCTGTAAATATTTTTTTCTACATGAAAATTTTTAGATGAGGCACATTGAGCTTGGCAGCCATTGATAATAAAAACATAGTCATAGCTTTGATAATCACTCACATAATCTATAGTGTGTTCTTTGGAAATATATTTTCTTAGAACAGATTCTGCATACTTTCTGTCGTATTTTGGATTACAGCCTCCACAAAATTTTATCCCTATTTTCATTCACACTCTCCCTATATTGTTTTATTTAAGATTTTTTTTGCAAAATCAATCATTTCATCACTCACTTCATTTACTACAGTTATTTTTTCAACTGTTGGAAATTGAGATTTTATTTCTTGGAAAATAAAAGTTTCTAATTCAGAGATTGCAGAAGGGCAGTTAGAACATTTTCCCTTCATTTTTACTCTTAAAATATTATTTTCAAGAGAGATTACCTCCAGTCCCCCTCCATGACTTTGGAAATATTCTCCTAGATTCTTTTCTACTAAATTTTGGATTTTTTCTTTCATTATCATCTCACCTCATTAAATTTATATGTAATTTACAATAATATATAAAGCAAAATTAATGCCATGTTTTATTGTGATGTAATTTTACATTTTTTTATTAAGATGTTATAATCTAAAAAGTGAAGGTTGGGGGTGGTATATATGATAGATAAATTTATATCTACAATAAATATCGGTAATAATGCAGATATATTGAAAGATATAATAGAAACTTCTTTTGATGGAATCTACATTACAGATGCAGAGGCTAACACAGTGTTGATCAATAAAAGTTATGAAACAATAAGCGGCTTGAAAAGAGAAGAACTTATTGGAAAAAACATGAGAGATTTAGTGGCGGCTGGAGTTTTTTCTATTTCAGGAACTCTTTTATGTTTAGAGCATAAAAAAGCTATAACTTTGGAACAAGTATTTAAAACTAACAAAAAAGCAGTTATCACCAGTCAGCCCACCTTTGATTCAGATGGTAATATTGTTATGATTGTTACAAATGTCAGAGATATGACAGAGATCAGTAAGCTTCAGAATAAGTTAAAAGAAAACGAGTTAAATAATTTAAAAATTAAAAGTATTTTGGAACAATTCTATAAAAGAAAATGTTTTTCAAAAAATTTTGTGAGTATTGATGAAAAATCTGTTTCAGTTTTAAAACTAGCTAAAAGAGTTGCTGCAACTGATGTTATTGTTACTATTTTAGGAGAAACAGGAGTTGGAAAAGAACTCATGGCAGAATATATCTATAAGAATAGTAAGAGAAGTTCAGAAGTGTTTTTAAAATTAAACTGTGCAGAACTAAATCCTTCTTTGATAGAGAGTGAACTTTTTGGATATGAAAAAGGAACTTTTACAGGGGGAAATAAAAATGGAAAACTAGGTTTTTTTGAAATGGCCAATGGGGGAACACTTTTTTTAGATGAAATTGGGGAACTGGAGTTAAATATGCAGGTGAAACTTCTTCGTGTACTTCAAGAGCAGGAAATAAGAAGATTAGGAAGTACTTCTCCGGTAAAAATAAATGTGAGAATTATAGTGGCAACAAATAAAAATCTTGCTGAATTGGTAGAACAAGGAAAATTTAGAAAAGATCTTTACTATAGATTGGAAGCTTTTCAAATAATAGTTCCTCCTCTTAGAGATAGAAAAAAAGATATAGTTCCTTTAGCTGAATTATTTTTGAAAAAATTAAATGATAAGTACCAAACACAAAAATACTTTTCAGAAGAATCTTTAAATGTATTAAAAAGTTATAATTATCCAGGAAATATAAGAGAGTTAAAAAATATAATAGAAAGATCTTATATTGTTTCAGATAATTTACTTGAATTTGATAATCTAAATTCAAAACAGGAAAAAAATTTAGATTTTTCAATTAATTTAAAAGAAAAATTGGAAGAGATAGAGTGTCAATATATAAAGAGTGCTTTTGAAAAATATCAGAATATTCGCAAGGCAGCTGAAAGTTTACAGATGGATTCCACAACTTATTTTAGAAAAAAACAAAAATATAATATATAATAATTTAAAAGAGAGAGTCTGTTGTAAATTTATCTATAAATTTGGCAGTTCTCATAATGGAGGTTTTAACATATGGAATATAAAAGCAAAGACATAGCAAGGGCAGCAATAATGCTTGCAATGTCCACTCGTGAGGAAGAGGCAGTGCTTAAGGAAAATTATAAAAAAAATGGAATAAAAAGTGCAGCTGTTGATATAGGAGGAGATGTTATCCAATCAATATCAAAAATACTTGAAAGAACTCTTGTAGCTTCAAAAAGAAATGGGCTTATAAAAGATACTCATGTATATGAAGGGGCAGTAACAGGAGCAACAAGGGAAGCAATCGCTCAAATAATGGATAAGGCAGCAGGATTTAATGTAGGAGGAAAGATAGGTATTGCAAGATACAGAGAACATCTGTCTGTCTGTATTTTCCTTACTATTGGAATGTTCAGACTTGATGATGTGGTAATAGGGCTTGGACACAGAGCAATCCCTGTTGACAATGATTAATTTTTAAAAGAAAAAATTATGTAAATAATATTGACAAATAGCTGTCAGCGTTATATAATTGCTCCAAGATAGTTTTATTGTAGAAAATGTAGAATAGTAGAGATTGAAAGTAAAATAGTTTTGTAGAATTGTAGAATAGTAGGTAAAAGAATATAGAGATTTGTACAGTGTCAATTTTTGATATTGTGTTTATTGTATATACCAGCCTTTTTACAATTCGTAAAAAGGCTTTTTTATTTTCTAAAAGGGAGGAATTATGAAGGACAGAAGTACAGCAGGAAAAATTATGGGACATTTAACAGCAGTTTTAATGATAATAGGATTATTCCTTTTACAATATACGCCGTTAAAAGCAGCTGAAAAGTTTGTAATAGGTATCAGTCAATTTGCAGAACATCCAGCACTTGATGCAGTAAGACAGGGATTTGAAGACGAACTGAAAGCTCAGGGAGTAGATGCAGAGATAGTTTACAAAAACTCTCAAGGGGATACGGGAGTTGCAGGGGTAATAGCACAAAAATTTGCAGCAGACAAGGTTGATTTGATATTTGGTATAGCCACAATTTCAGCACAGACAGCAAAACAGGCAACAAATACAATACCAGTGCTTTTCAGTGCAGTAACAGATCCAGTTCATTCACAACTTGTTGATTCAATGGAAAATGTTGGAGGAAATGTTACAGGGACAACAGATGCCAGTCCAATGGATAAGCAGTTAGCTCTTTTCAAACAGCTTGATCCAAGCATTGAAAAAATAGGAATTATTTACAATACAAGCGAATCGAATTCAGAGATTCAAGTGGCACAGGCAAAAGAGATAGGAAAAGATTTAGGACTTGAGATAGTACCAGTGGGAGTTAATAATATTAATGATATTCCACAAGCTGTAAATTCACTTGCTTCAAAAGCAGATGCTTTTTATGCAGTAACAGATAATATAGTGGCTTCAGCAGCAGGACTTATAGCAAAATCAACTATTGAAAGAAAAATGGTTTCAGTTGCTGGAGAGGAAGGACCAGTAAGAAACGGGCTTTTAATGACAGATGGACTTAGCTACTATGAACTTGGAAAACAAACAGGGGCTATGGCAAAAAGAATTTTAGTTGACGGAGTAAATCCAAAAGATATGCCTGTTGAAAGCTTAAAAAATACAACAAAGATAGTAAACGAAAAAACAATGAACAAATTAAAACTAGATAAAAACAATCCAGCTTTTGAAGGAGCTGTATTTGTAAAATAATAATTAAGGAGCAGTTTATTTATGAATTCACTAATCACTATTTCAATAGAGCAGGGACTTATATTTGCAGTTCTTGCAATAGGAGTTTTTATAACATACAAAATACTTGATTTTCCTGATTTATCAGTTGAAGGAACATTTCCTTTCGGAGCATTTATATTTGCAAGATTTGTAACATCAGGGTTTGATCCTGTTACAAGCACATTACTTTCATTTGTATTTGGTTCTCTTGCAGGAGTAATAACATATTTTCTTCATATTAAAATGAAGATAGCTCCAATTCTTGCAGGAATTCTTACAATGACAATCCTTTATTCAGTAAATCTTAGAATAAATGGAAAAGCAAATATACCTCTATATAATGATGGCTCAGTATTTGACTATGGAAATAAAATAGTGGTTCTTGTGGTAATTGTGATGATAATAAAACTTCTTATGGATATGTTCCTTAAAACAGAGATTGGATATCTTCTGATTGCTACAGGGGACAACGAAACTCTTGTAAAATCATTAGGTGTCAGCTGTGACAGATTTAAACTTTTGGGGCTTGTGCTTTCAAACGGAATTGTTGCAGTAAGCGGAGCTTTAATGGCACAGAGCCAAGGGTTTTCAGATATAAACATGGGAACATCTATTATAGTATCTGCTCTTGCTTCAATAATAGTGGGAGATACAATTTTAAAGAAATCAAACAGATTAAATGGAACAACGAGAGCTGTCCTTGGTGCAGTAAGTTACAAACTTATGGGAGGACTTGCAATAGATTTAGGATTTGCTCCTACTGATTTAAAAGCAATCAGTGCAATAATAGTAATAGTGTTTATCGGTTATAATAATATGTCGTTCTTTAGTTTTAAAAAGAGAGGTAACTAATATGCTGACAATAAAAAATCTGAAAAAAAGTTTTAATGAAGGAACAGAAAATGAAGTTAATATATTTAATGGTTTCAATCTTGAGATAAAAGAGAGTGAATTTGTGGCAGTTCTTGGTTCTAATGGTTGCGGGAAAAGTACTCTGTTTAATATAATAAGTGGTTCAATAAACGATAATGGAGGAAGCATTGTTTTAGGGGGAGAGGATATCACATCTCTTAAAGAGGAAGAGAGAGCAGGAAAAATAGGAAAGGTTCACCAAGATCCTTCAAAAGGGGTTTCACCATCTCTTACAATATTAGAAAATCTTTCTCTTGCAGCTAAAAAGAGTGAAAAATTTTCTCTTAGAAGACTTATAAAAAAAGAGAATACAGGAAAATTTATAGAGCTTTTAAAAGAGCTGGATTTAGGACTTGAAAATAAACTTAATACAAAGGTTAAGTTTTTATCAGGAGGACAAAGACAGGCACTTTCTCTTATAATGGCAACACTTAAAAAGCCTGAACTTCTTCTTTTGGATGAACATACAGCAGCTCTTGATCCTAAAACTTCAAGAATGATAATGTCTAAGACAAAACAGCTTATAGATAAGCAAAAAATAACTGCTATGATGATATCTCACAATTTAAGAGATGCAATAAAGTATTCAGACAGAATAATAATGCTTGATAAAGGAAAAGTTATTCTTGATATTAAGAGTAAAGATGTAACAGAAGGGGAACTTTCAAAAATCTACACATCAAAAATGGATAAAGATGCCAGAGCAATGGCAAGTTAGATAAATTAATAATACAAGGAGTTGTTATTAAAAAAATAAAACAGCTCCTTTTTTTATTGAAAACGAAAGATTTGTCTTTCTTTGCTGAAAATTATATAATAGAATGGAGATAATTAATTTGAAGGAGGAAATATGACAAATACAGTTTCGGATATATTTTTCAGATTATTTCTTTTGGCAATACTTATAGGGATAAGTATGTTTCTTTCTATGAGTGAGATATCTCTGGCATCAGCAAGAAAAATGAAGCTTCAGGTTATGAAAGAGAAAGGGGACACAAGGGCTGAAAAGGTTCTTGAGGTACAGGAAACTTCAGGAAATTTCTTTGCAGTGGTGCAGATAGGTGTTAATGCAGTGGCAATACTTGGAGGTATTGTGGGAGATGATATTCTAAATCCTGTAATAAAAAACTTTATTCTCAGCCATTTTCCAAACTCTGCTTCAAGAGGGGATATGCTTGGAAGTGTTATTTCATTTATATTTGTAACAGGAATGTTTATAGAGTTTGCAGATCTTATACCTAAGAAACTTGCAATGGCAGCTCCTGAAAAAACAGCAGTTTCAGTTATAAACTCCATGATTTTTCTTATATGGATATTAAGACCTTTTATTTTTGTGTTTGAAGGACTTTCATCTTTTATATTCAAAATTTTAAAAATTAAACAGACAAGAAATGATTCAATTACATATGATGATATATTTGCAATAATGGACGCAGGAGCAGAAGCAGGAGTAGTTCAGAAAAAAGAGCAGTCCCTTATTGAAAATGTTTTTGAACTTGATACAAGATGGGTATCTTCTATTATGACAAACAGAAGTGAGATTGTATATATCACTTTGGAAGAGGATGAGGAAAGCATAAAGGAAAAAATAAGCAATTATCCCCATTCAAAATTTCTTGTCTGCCAAAATGATATAGATTCAGTTGTGGGGTATGTAGATTCAAAAAATATTCTGCCAAGAATACTTAAAGGTGAGATGAACGGGCTTCATGGGATAAGAGATATAACAAAAACAAATATTCTTATTCTTCCAAATACACTTACAATTTCAGAAGCTTTGGATAAATTTAATGAAGCAAGAGAGGATTTTGCTGTTATCATGAATGAGTATGGAAATGTTGCAGGACTTGTAACTTTCTATGATGTAGTAAATACTCTTATGGGAGATGTGGTGTATCAAGATCAAGACGAACAACAAATTATTTCAAGAGGTGAGGGGTCTTGGCTTGTAGACGGAATAACTTCAATAGATGATGTCAAAAAAGTTTTGGAAATAGATAGAATGCCTGAAGAGGATACTTACGAAACAATAGCAGGATTTATGATGTATATGCTTAAGAGTATACCAAAAAAAGCTGCCAAAGTTGAATATGGAGGATACAGCTTTGAGGTAGTTGATGTGGACAATTTTAAGGTTGATCAGCTTTTAGTAAATAAAATTGCAAAACCAGAAGAATCTGAAAAATAAAAAAAGGAATTTTTTTAATAATTCCAATTCCTTTTTCAATTCTAAATTTTTTTAGTTTTTTAATTTCAAATTGATATGAATAAAGTGTAGTTCCTCGCCCAGGGAATGCACTTTATTCATGTTCTTCATATTCATTAATTCAACGTACAAAGTATTTTGATATATTCCTAATTCTTTTGCTACAACAGAAACAGGAACTTCTTCTTCTGATATTAACTTAAATGTTGCTATCTTAAACTGTTTATCATAGGACTTTCTTTTCATAAAGCACCACCTTTCATTAAATTCTCTTAACTTAGTGTCTACTTTATTATGCCATTCCCACTCAACAATTAAAATATTTATCTAAGAAAATGGGTGCAGTACAATGCAACAGCCTCTTTTATTTTATTAAAATTATTTTTCAATAATATATGCAGCAACAACTTCTCCATAATAAGCAGTATGGTAATCTTTATTAGCTCCATAAAAACTGCTTTCAATATTTTGAGGATAAAATTTTTCATTGTTTTCTTCTGTAATTTCTTTTGGATTTTGTGTCTGCTTATAAATAATTTTACATTCCAATGTAAGTGGAAGTTCTTTTATAGCTGGAACAGAAATAACTTCAGGTTTTTCTTCAGTTAAACCTGCTGCTTTAAATTTATCTGTATCACGACCTGATTTTGTTCCGCAGATTCCTAGAATTTTTTTATCAAATTCTCTAACAGGAATACTGATTGTAAATTCTGGATTTTTTTCTAACAGCTCACGAGTAAAATGATTTTCACGGACAAAAACAGTAAAAATAGGTTTTGCCCATTCAATTCCAATAGTTCCCCAAGAAATTGTCATTGTATTAACTTTTCCCTCAGCTTTTGCAGTAAGTAAAACTCCTTTTTGTAAAGCATTTAAAATATCTCCAGCATATTCCCATAAATTAATTTTTCTTTTCATAAAAACTCCTCCTTGTTTCGTTATCTGTATCATGATATAATTATATATGCTTTTTGTCAAGAACACACTAAAAAGATATATACTATCAAAAAGGAGAGTTAAAGATGGAAAAAGAAGTTAATATAGAACCTTTTGCTTATGCTATGTCATTAATTAATGGAAAGTGGAAAATGCATATTTTATTCTGGCTGTGGAAAAAAGAAATTCTTAGATATGGAGAGTTGAAAAGAGTATTAGGAAATATTACTCATAAGATGTTGAGTACACAATTAAAAGAACTAGAAGCAGATGGACTTATTAATAGAAAAGAATATCCTCAAATTCCTCCAAAAGTTGAATACTCTATGACAAAATTAGGATTAAGCTTAATGCCTGTTTTACAAAGTCTTTGTGAATGGGGAACAAAACATTATACCAGTGATTCTAATAAAAATTTATAATAAATAAAATTTTTAAAAATAAAGAATAATGAAAATAAAAAGAGCTGCTGCAAATTTCTAAAAATAAAATTTTAGAAAATGCAACAGCTCCTTTGTTTTCTTATATTTTTATGCAGTTTTAATATTTGAAGCTTGAAGTCCTCTTTGTCCTTCAGTTACCTCAAAAGTAACACTTTCATTTTCATCAAGAGATTTGAATCCTTGTTTTTGGATTTGAGAGAAATGGGCAAATACATCTTTACCGTCCTCACCTGTAATAAATCCAAAACCTTTTTCTGCGTTAAACCATTTTACTGTACCTTTCATTTGATACCTCCAATTATTTTTTGTTAATGATTAAAGAACTCATTATCATTTTGATAAGTAATACTTGGAAGATACTCGGTACTCTAAATATTAAGATTCAAAATTATTAAATTGCTGTTTCATCACTACTTCATAAGTATACCATACATTCTGTTATTTACCTAATTATATTTTTAGTAAAATAAATAATTAAGAAAAAACACATATGTAATCGTGTACCTTTAATAGCTTTACACAATAAAAAAATATTTATTTTTTATTTAGAATTTATTCACTTCTAAGTGCATCCACAGGATTAAGCTCAGCAGCTTTTTTTGCAGGAGCAACTCCAAAGATAATTCCTATTCCCATAGATACTCCTAAAGATGAAAGAATTGAAGAGGCTGAAAAGATAGGAGGTATTCCTACAAAATTTCCTATTAGAACAGCAAAAAGTATTCCGAAAATAATTCCGATTATACCTCCGCAACCAGTAAGAATAATAGATTCCATAAGAAATTGGATAAGGATATCCCTGTTTTCAGCACCGATTGCCTTTCTTATTCCTATCTCCTTTGTTCTTTCAATAACACTTACAAGCATAATATTCATAACCCCTATACCTCCCACAAAAAGAGATATTCCTGCTACAAAGGTTACAAAAAGATTAAGTGTGGTAAGAATATTATCAAAAGATGAAGCTCCTTCAGAAAGAGTTCCTACTTCATATAAATCAGCAATTCCTGTAATATTTTCCAAAATTTCTTTTGCCTTTGCCATATCTTCTGACATATTTTCAGGATTTTTAGATTCAATAATTATATCTGTATATCCATTTGCTTTCAGATTATAAATTTTGTCATAAGTTCTTAAAGGCATTCTCACAAATCTTGGGATTCTTCGTCCTCCCATAGCTTTTACATATTGTTCAAATTCATTTTGGAAAACTCCCACAACAGTATATCTGAGTTTTGCATCTTTTCTGCTTTGTGCCATCTCTATAGGTTTTCCCAGTGCATTTCTTGAGCTTCCAAAAAGATCTCTCGCTGTAATATGATCGATTAAAATTGAACGTTCTCCGTTTTTGTATTCAAGAGAGAGAAATTCTCTTCCTCCAGTAATATTTACTTTGTCGATTTCTTCATATTCAGGAGTACTCACAGTGAGCCACATTATCTCATCACGGCCGCCAATTTTTGCAAAAAGTCTTTTTTTAATCATGGGACTCACAGCTTTAAATTCATTTGTTTTTTTAAGTTTTTCTATAGTTGTATCATCAAGAAGATATTTCCATCTAAAACTTTGATCTTCCCTGTCAACATAGACAGTGAATTTTCCATATCCTGTTTTTTTTAGATTACCAGTGATATTTTCCTGTCCTCCTTTTCCTATGGCAGACATAGTTATAACAGATGAGATACCTATTATTATTCCAAGCATAGTAAGAAATGAACGAGCTTTGTTTCCTTTAAGGCTCTGTATGGCACTTTTTAAACTTTCATAAAAATTCATACAGATTCACCGTCCTTTATTATTCGTCCATCTTTAAAAACAATGATTCTTTTGCAGTATTTTGCAACTTCAGGCTCATGGCTTACTATTACAATAGTTTTTCCTTGTCTGTTAAGTTCTTGAAAAAGTTTCATAATCTCCTCTTCTGATATACTGTCAAGGTTTCCTGTAGGCTCATCAGCAAGAATTATTGCTGGGTTATTGACAATGGCTCTGGCTATTGCTACCCTCTGTCTTTGTCCTCCTGAAAGCTCGTTAGGTTTGTGGTGCATTCTTTCAGAAAGTCCTACTTTTTTAAGAACTTCAGCTGCTCTTTTTTCCCTTTCAGCTTTGGGAACTCCAGCATATATAAGGGGAAGCTCCACATTTTCCTGAGCAGTAAGTTTTGGAAGAAGATTAAAAGCCTGAAATACAAAACCTATTTTGGCATTTCTAATCCTGCATAGTTCACTCTCTTTTGCCAAAGAAACATCTATTCCATCAAGAATATATTTTCCCTGAGAGTTTCTGTCAAGACAGCCTAAAATATTCATCATTGTTGATTTTCCACTTCCGCTGCTTCCCATTATAGCTGTAAATTCTCCTGCTTTTATATGAAAATTTACATCTTTAAGAGCATGGAGCTTCATCTCTCCGTTAATGTAGTATTTATTAAGCTTTTCTACTCTTATCATATTTTATAGCCCCTTTTTTTATCTTATCCCCAGATTTTAGGCTTTGATTTGGTGTAACAAGAATCTCTTCTCCTACCTCAAGTCCTTTTTTAACAATAACCTTATCACCTTTGGCATTTTCTACTTCTACAAATCTTTGGGTAATATTTCCAAAATCATCACAGACAAAAACATAATATCTTTTTCTGTCTTCAAGAAGAGCTGTTTTTGGTATCATAATATTTTCATTTTCACGGTCTAAATATATTACAGCAGATACTTTAAAGCCAGGAACAATATACGGGATAACTTCATTAGGTTTTACTTCTACCTCAAGAACATTTTCTGATGTTGTAGTTGATACCTTTGAAATTCTTGAAATTTTTGTAATTACCCCTGTAAAAGCTTCTTTTTTTTCAAAAACTTCAGGCTTTATCACAAGATTTTGCCCAAGCTTGATATCTTTTACATCATACTCTGCTACTTCCAATACAATTTTTATATCAGACAGATCAGCAATCTCAAGAAGAGGGGCGTCTGTATCTACAAGATAATTTTCTTGAGCAGTAAGAGAGGTGATAGTTCCGCTTACAGGACTTTCTATTTTTTCAGCTGTTTTAGCAAGATCTTCCATATACTCTTCTATATTTATCTCTGATTTTCTAACCTCTTCCTCCAGCTCCTTAACATAGTTGGCAGAACTTCCCCCTATTTTGTTAAGTTCTTTTTCAACTAGGAGATTTCTTTTAAGTTTTGAAAGAGAAAGCTGTTCTCTCTCTAATTTTCTCATAATATTATTTCTTTCAGTTTCGTCAAAAGTCATAAGAAGATCACCTTTTTCAACATAATCTCCCTCTTGAACAAAAACTTCATCAACTTTTAGTTTTTTATCAACAAAAACTTTTTTTGTATCATTTGCTTCTACATTTCCGTCAACGTCAATATATCCCTTTCCAGTTCCTTTTGAAACTCTCATAAGCTTATATTCATTGACAGAAGTTTTTTCTCCCGAAGAGAATCTGTATACAACTGCCCCTATACAAAGAAGGACAACTGCTGTTATTCCTATTAATTTTATTTTCTTCATAGATGTTCTCCTTAAATTATTCTCCTCTTACCATAATTTCATATACATAACTGTTTAAAATATTTTTGGCTTTTTCCTGTGAAACTTCATATTCCATATAATCATCAAAAGATTCCATTACTTCAAGATAATCTATTTTTCCAAGAGAATACTCAAGCTTTTTTATCTCATATTTATTTTTCTCAAGGGCAGTTTTATTTTTAAGTACCTCATATTCTTTCTTATAATTAGAGTAACTGCTCTGTATTTTTAATTTTTCAGCAGCATTTTCATCTATTTTTTGCTGAAGAAGAATTTCTTGTTGTTTGAAAGAGGTTTGTTCATTTTCAAGGGCAGCATCATAATAGAAGAGAGGTTTTGAGATTTTTAAAACAACTCTGTTTTCCCCTTCTCCTGCTCCTTTTTCAACTCTTTCAAGTCCTAAAGATAGTTCAGGCATCTTGTTGTTGTAATTCATATATCTTATATTTTCTTTTATAATATCCTTTTCTATTCTAAGTTTTTCAATTTCTTTATACCCGATTGTAGAAATATATCCCTCTATCTCTTTAAAATTTGGAGTTATATTTGTAAGATTTTTTCCAGTTATATCAATTTTGAAATCATAAAGAAATCTTTTTTTGAATTTTTCAAGATTTTCCTCAAGGGCAGCTATCTCAATTTCAATATTTTTTCTGCTGTATTGAAGAGATTCCAGTTCAATTCTTGGAATTGCTCCAAGCTCATATGATTTTTCAAGAGTTCTTTCCTCTGATTTAAGGGTTTTAAGTCCATTTTTCTTTATCTGTATTTCAAACTCTGTATTTTTGTAATCTCTGTATAAACTTATAAGAGCAATTTTTTGAGTTTCCAAATCTTTTAAAAAAGTGTATCTGTCAGCTTCTTTTGTAAGATCATTTTTTAAAAGATTGCTGTCATTTTGTGAAAAAATCATATTTTTAATACTTTTGTTTACACCTAGAATAAGGTCATTTTCAGGATTGTGATTTCTTTTTCCTTCAATATAGAAGTTACCAAATTCAGCCCGTCCTGTTGTTTTATACTCTTGTTCATCTGTGTCGTACTGTGTTTCAGCAGAGGCAGTAACACCATTATACTCATCTAATTTATAGAACTTTTCAAGAGCTTCAGTTTTTTCTTTTTGCAGTTCATACATCTCTTTTCTGTATGAAGTCTGAGTCAGAATATCCAGCATATTATCAAGGGTAATATCCTCTCCATAGATACAGCAGGATATAATCAAAACTCCCATAAAGGCGAAAAATTTTCTTTTCATATTTCTCCTTTCTTTCATAATTTAGTATATACCTATTTTAATATATTTTATAATTAAAAGTATATAAAAAATAAAAGGTTTTTAATTTTTGTCCGTAGAGTTTTTTTAAAATTTGCCCAAAGTACGCTTTTTCCTTCAATATACTATAATTTAAGTGTCCCAAGGGGGATAAAATAAATTACATTTTAAGGAGGTGCTGCACTATGGCAGACATGAAAGCAACAAAAGAGGTTATTAAGGGAGTTGTTGAAAAACTCAAAAAATCAATTGAAAGAGAAGACAGTTATCTTAAGGAGCTGGAAGATGATAAGGCTGTCCTTACTCATATTGAAGAACTTATGGAAAAAGGAGAATCTTTGCCTATGGATAGTCCATATGGGTCTTACGATGAATGGAAAGAGGGGATTGAAAAAGAGATTAAAGCAGGTGAAACATCTATTAAGAGAATTGATACTGAAAAGGCTGAAATAACAGCTTTTGAATATTTCCTTTCAAATGCTCCAGATGAAGAGGAATAAGAACAAACAGCAGGGAAGCGAATAAGTTTCCCTGCTGTTTTTCTTTTAAGTGTCAATTTTATTTATTTTTTAATATTCTTCTATGGCAGCTTTATTCATTTGAATTGCATTCTCAAGGCTGTTTACCATAGTTTTAAGATTTTCTGTCTGTGTTTTTACAGAATCAAGGGCAGCAGATCTTTCACCGTCAGAAAGAGAATCATATTCAGACATAAGTTTTTTAAGTGTTTGAAGAGATCTTGTGTAAGCTTTCAGATTTCTTTCATTATGAAGGATGATAGCATCAATCTGCTCTTTTTGTTCAGAGGTAAGCTCGTTTGCTGCAACAGTTTTCAAAGTTCTAAAACTGGCTATATATTCAGTTGTAAGCTGTTCTGCTTGTCTGTAAAGTGCTTCTGTTTCGTTGAGAGCAGGATCGTAAGCTAAAGCTAGAGATGACACAGTAAGAAACAGAGCAAAAATCAATTTTTTCATAAATCCTCCTTTAAAATGGGTAAATTATGTTAAAAAAATTATATCAGATTATATGAGTAAATTCTATCAGAGATAAAATTATTAAAGAAAAATATTATGTTATCTGTATTGCTCGTAAAAAGTATGATATAATAAAATGATTAGAAATTATCGGGAGCGTGTTTTAAATGGCATTACTGCATGTAGAAAATCTATACAAGGGGTTTTCAGGGGAAACTCTTTTTAAAAATATAACTTTTTCAATAGACCAGAAAGATAAGATAGGGGTAATCGGTGTTAATGGAGCAGGAAAAACTACTCTTATTAAAATGATGCTTGAAATTGAAGAAAATGATGTTGATCCTTCAACAGACAGAAGAGGGACAATTTCAAAAAAAGGAAATCTTAAAGTGGGGTATCTTTCACAAAATATCAATCTGAACTATGAGAATACTGTATTTGAAGAGTTGATGACAGTTTTCAGTTCTGTTCTTGAAGATTACAAAAAGATACATGAGCTGAGTCTTAGACTTAATATAGAAGAGGAAAACTTTGATAAGATAATGGAAGAACTTTCAGCTGTATCAACTAGATATGAACAGGCAGAAGGGTATAGTATAGAGTATAAGGTAAAGCAGATTTTAAACGGGCTTAGTCTGCCTGAAGATTTATGGAACTTAAAAATAGGAGATCTTTCAGGAGGGCAAAAATCAAGAACAGCTCTTGGAAAAATACTTTTGGAAGAACCGGAACTTCTTATTCTTGACGAGCCTACAAACCATCTTGATCTAGTGGCTATTGAATGGCTTGAAAAGTTTTTAAAAGATTACAATAAAGCTGTGATGGTTGTTTCCCATGACAGATATTTCCTAGATAATGTAGCAAATAGAATATTTGAAATTGAAGGGAAAACTTTAAGAACATACAAAGGAAACTTTACAGATTATACTATTCAAAAAGAAGCTTATCTTTCAGGTGCTGTAAAAGCTTTTGAGAAAGAACAGGATAAGATTAAAAAGATAGAGGAATATGTTCAGAGATATAAGGCTGGAATAAAGTCAAAACAGGCAAGAGGGCGTCAAAAACTTCTTGACAGAATGGAAAAAATGGAAAATCCTGTTTTTGCCAAAAGAAAAATGAAACTTAAATTTGAAATAGAAAGACCAAGTGTTGACAGGGTATTAAAGATAGAAAAACTTTCAAAATCTTATGATGGAAAAAAACTTTTTGAAAATCTTAACCTTGAAATATTCAGAGGAGAGAGAGTAGGAATCATCGGTAAAAATGGTGTGGGAAAATCTACTCTTTTAAAAATAGTAAACGGGCTTGAAAAAGCTGACAGAGGAACTGTAACTATTGGGGAAAAAGTCAGCATAGGTTACTATGACCAAAATCATCAGGGGCTTGACCTTAAAGCTACAATATTGAATGAATTTTTGTATAACTATCCTATGAGTGAAGAGCAGGTAAGAACCCTTGCAGGAGCCTTTCTTTTCCCAGAAGATGATGTAATGAAGGTTATAGGAAGTCTTAGCGGAGGAGAAAAAGCAAGAGTTACTCTTATGAAACTTATTCTTAAAAAGGCTAACTTCTTAATACTTGATGAGCCTACAAACCATTTGGATATATATTCGAGAGAAGTTCTTGAAGAAGCGTTGGAAGATTATGAAGGAACAATACTTGTTGTTTCCCACGACAGATATTTCCTTGAGGGTATAGTAAACACAATATATGAGATTACAGAAGAGGGAGCTGAAAAATTCAAAGGGGATTATGAAGCATACTGTACTCAAAAGAAAAATGTGAAAGAGGAAAAGGTTTCTGACAGGGTAAATGACTACGAGGAACAAAAAAGAATAAAAAACAGAATATCTTCTTTAGAGAAAAAATTTAAAGAAGCAGAAAAAGATATAGAAAAACTTGAAAACAAAAAAGAAAAAGTGCAAAAAGACTATGATTTTGCAGGAAAAGAAAATAATTTGGAAAAATTATTAGACCTTCAAAATCAGCTGGATTCCTTAGATGAAGAGATCTTGAATAAGATGGAGGAGTGGGAATCCATTGAAAATGAATTAAAAACTTTAAAAAATACTTTGTAAAAATTTTTAAAATGTGCTAAAATATCATCTGCTATATAATATCTAAGTTATATAAATAATATAAAAATATAAAAAAAATTCGGAAGGAGGGTAAAATGCCTACTTTAAATCAATTAGTAAAAAAAGGAAGACAAACTTTAGAAGAAAAAGGAAAGTCACCAGCATTACAAGGAAACCCACAAAGAAGAGGAGTTTGTGTGAGAGTATACACTACTACACCTAAAAAACCAAACTCAGCTTTAAGAAAAGTTGCCAGAGTAAAATTAACTAACGGTCTAGAAGTTACTTGCTACATCCCAGGTGAAGGACACAACCTACAAGAACACTCAATCGCTCTTATAAGAGGTGGAAGAACAAAAGACTTACCAGGGGTTAGATACAAAATCATAAGAGGAGCTCTAGATACAGCAGGAGTTAACAACAGAAAACAATCAAGATCTAAATACGGTGTAAAAAAAGCGTAATTAATTAGGGAGGTGAACAGTTTAAATGTCAAGAAGAAGAGCAGCAGTTAAAAGAGATGTATTACCTGATTCTAGATATTCTGATAAGGTAGTTACTAAAACTATAAATGCATTCATGGTAGATGGAAAAAAATCATTAGCAGAATCTATATTCTATTCAGCAATGGATTTAATAAAAGAAAAAACTGGTAAAGAGGGGTACGATGTATTCAAACAAGCTTTAGAAAACATTAAACCTCAAATCGAAGTAAGATCAAGAAGAATCGGAGGAGCTACTTACCAAGTTCCAACTGAAGTAAGATTAGAAAGACAACAAACTCTAGCTTTAAGATGGCTTGTTACTTATACAAGAGAAAGAAAAGAGTACGGAATGGTTGAGAAGTTAGCAGCTGAATTAATCGCAGCATCTAACAACGAAGGTGCAACTGTTAAGAAAAAAGAAGATACTTATAGAATGGCTGAAGCTAACAGAGCGTTCGCACACTATAAATATTAATTTGTATTTAGCGTAATAACGAGGAGGAAAACACTAAATGGCTAGACAAGTTTCATTAGAAATGACTAGAAACATTGGTATCATGGCTCACATTGACGCTGGTAAAACTACTACTACAGAAAGAATTCTTTTCTATACTGGAGTTAACCACAACCTTGGAGAAGTTCACGATGGAGCTGCTACAATGGACTGGATGGAGCAAGAGCAAGAAAGAGGAATAACAATCACTTCTGCTGCTACAACATGTTTCTGGAAAAATCATAGAATAAATATAATAGACACACCAGGACACGTGGACTTTACAGTTGAGGTTGAAAGATCTCTAAGAGTCCTAGACGGTGCAGTTGCAGTATTCTCTGCAGTTGATGGAGTTCAGCCTCAGTCTGAAACTGTATGGAGACAAGCTGATAAATATGGTGTACCTAGAATGGCATTCTTTAATAAAATGGATAGAATCGGTGCAGACTTTAAAATGTGTGTAAACGATATTAAAGAAAAATTAGGAGCAAATCCTGTACCTATCCAATTACCAATCGGTGCTGAAGATGCTTTTGAAGGAATAGTAGACCTTATCGAAATGAAAGAGATCGTTTACTTAGACGACAAAGGACAAAAGATAGAAGAAAGAGAAATCAGAGCAGAATTAGCTGATGAAGCTGAAGCAGCAAGAGAATTCATGATTGAATCTGTTGTTGAATGCGATGATGAATTAATGGAAAAATATCTAGGTGGAGAAGAAGTTTCTAACGAAGAAATAAGAAAAGCTCTTAGAGCAGGAACTATTGGAAACATGATTATCCCTGTATTATGCGGAACTGCATTCAGAAACAGAGGTATCCAACCATTACTAGATGCTATCACAGCATATATGCCTGCACCTACTCAAAAAGGTGTAATAAAAGGTACAGATGTTAAAGATTCTGAAAAAGTAGTTGAGTTACCAATCGGTGATGATGCTCCATTCGCAGCTTTAGCATTCAAAGTTATGACAGACCCATTTGTTGGAAGATTAACATTCTTCAGAGTATATACTGGTATGGTAGAAAAAGGATCTTATGTTCTAAACTCTACTAAAGGTCAAAAAGAAAGAATGGGAAGACTTCTTCAAATGCACGCTAACAAAAGAGAAGAAAAAGAAGTTGTATATTGCGGAGATATCGCAGCAGTAGTTGGATTAAAAAATACTACAACTGGAGATACTCTTTGTGATGAAAAAAATCCTATAATTCTTGAGAAAATGGAATTCCCAGATCCAGTTATCTCTGTTGCAGTTGAACCAAAAACTAAAGCAGACCAAGAAAAAATGGGAATCGCACTTGCAAAACTTGCTGAAGAAGACCCTACATTCAGAGTTAAATCTGACGAAGAAACTGGTCAAACAATCATTTCTGGAATGGGAGAACTTCACCTTGATATCATCGTAGACAGAATGAGAAGAGAATTCAAAGTTGAGTCTACAGTTGGTAAACCACAAGTTGCTTACAGAGAAACAATCACTGCTTCTACTGAGCAGGAAGTTAAATATGCAAAACAATCTGGAGGTAAAGGACAATACGGACACGTTAAGATCAAAGTTGAGCCTAACCCTGGAAAAGATTTCGAATTTGTTAACGAAATTACTGGAGGAGCAATTCCTAGAGAATATATCCCTGCAGTAGAAAAAGGATGTAGAGAAGCTCTTGAAAACGGAGTTGTTGCTGGATATCCATTAGTTGGAGTTAAAGTAACACTTTATGATGGATCATACCACGAAGTTGACTCATCAGAAATGGCATTCAAGATTGCAGGATCTATGGCTATGAAACAAGGTGCTGAAAAATGTAAACCAGTTATCCTTGAACCAATCTTCAAAGTAGAAGTAACTACTCCAGAAGAATATATGGGAGATATCATCGGAGATATCAACTCTAGAAGAGGTATGATCGGTGGTATGACAGACAGAAACGGTGCTAAGATAATAAATGCTAAAGTACCTTTATCTGAAATGTTCGGTTACGCAACTGACTTAAGATCTAAATCTCAAGGAAGAGCTAACTACTCAATGGAATTTGAAGAATATACAGCAGTTCCAAGAGCAATTCAAGAAGAAATCAAAGCTGAAAGAGGAAGATAATAATCTTTTCTTAAAGCAGAGTTTAAAAGAACTAAGTCCGGCACATAGTGCCGGACACAAAATATAAATTTTAAAATTTAAATATGAAATTTAGGAGGACAAAATGGCAAAAGAAAAATTTGACAGAAGCAAACCCCATGTAAACATCGGTACAATAGGACACGTTGACCACGGAAAAACAACAACAACTGCAGCAATATCTAAAGTTCTTTCTGACAGAGGACTAGCTGAAAAAGTAGACTTCGATAAAATCGACGTTGCTCCAGAAGAAAGAGAAAGAGGAATAACTATCAACACAGCTCACATCGAGTATACAACTGAAAAAAGACACTATGCTCACGTTGACTGTCCAGGACACGCGGACTACGTTAAAAACATGATTACAGGAGCAGCTCAAATGGACGGTGCGATCCTAGTTGTTTCTGCAGCTGACGGTCCAATGCCTCAAACAAGAGAACACATCCTACTTTCTAGACAGGTTGGAGTTCCTTACATCGTAGTATACTTAAACAAAGCAGATATGGTAGACGACGAAGAATTATTAGAATTAGTAGAAATGGAAGTAAGAGAAATCCTTAGCGAATATGGATTCCCAGGAGATGAAGTACCAGTAATTATCGGATCATCTTTAGGAGCATTAAACGGAGAAGAAAAATGGGTTAACCAAATCATGGCTCTAATGGATGCAGTAGATTCTTACATCCCAACTCCAGAAAGAACAGTAGACTTACCATTCCTAATGCCAATAGAAGACGTATTCACAATCACAGGAAGAGGAACAGTTGTTACAGGAAGAGTAGAAAGAGGAATCATCAAAGTTGGAGAAGAAGTTGAAATAGTAGGAATAAGACCAACTACAAAAACAACTTGTACAGGAGTAGAAATGTTCAGAAAACTTCTTGATCAAGGTCAAGCAGGAGACAACATTGGAGCTCTATTAAGAGGAACTAAAAAAGAAGAAGTAGAAAGAGGACAAGTACTAGCTAAACCAGGAACAATCCACCCACATACAAACTTCAACGGAGAAGTATACGTATTAACTAAAGAAGAAGGAGGAAGACATACTCCATTCTTCACAGGATACAGACCACAATTCTACTTCAGAACAACAGATATAACAGGAGCAGTAAACTTACCTGAAGGTGTAGAAATGGTAATGCCAGGAGATAACATCACAATGTCAGTAGAATTAATTCACCCAATCGCAATGGAAGTAGGATTAAGATTCGCTATCAGAGAAGGTGGAAGAACAGTAGCTTCTGGAGTAGTATCAGAAATAACTAAATAGTTTGGATATGCAGGAGATGAACGACTGAAAGGAAGTTCAATGACTGACAGAACAAACAGAGATAATTAAGAGAGAAGGAGAAATCCTTCTCTTTTTTTTGTTTAATGATAATTAATAAATATATAATATATATAAAAATAATTTGCCATAAAAAAGAGATATTATTATAATGTAAGTTGTATAAGATTATGAATAGGGGGAGAAAAATGGGGGAAGGTGTTTCAGTAAAAACTGGGAAAAATCTTATGACAGAAGGAAATATATGGAGAAAGATTATATTTTTTTCAATTCCAATGATTTTGGGAAACCTGCTTCAACAGATGTATAATGCTGTGGATTCTGTTATAGTAGGAAACTATGTAGGGAGCAATGCTCTTGCAGCTGTTGGTTCAAGCACATCTATAATAAACCTTTTGATAGCTTTCAGTATGGGAGCTTCTGCAGGAGCAGGGGTTGTAGTATCTCAATTTATAGGGGCAGGAAATAAAAAAGGTGTTAAGATATCAGTTCATACAGCTCTTGCCATTGCAATAATATTAGGAATAATTCTTACAGCAGCAGGAATTATTTTTACACCAACAATATTAAAATGGATGAGAACTCCTGAAGAGGTTATGAGAGAATCAGTCGTATATTTAAGGCTTTATTCAGCTGGACTTCTTTTTAGTGTTGTGTATAATATGGCAGCAGGAATACTTAATGCTGTTGGAGATTCTAAACGACCTCTCATCTATCTTGGCTCTGCTTCTTTTTTAAATATTATTTTGGATATAATTCTTATAAATTGGCTGAAGATGGGAATTGCAGGAGCTGCTGTTGCAACAAATATAAGTCAGATACTTTCATGTATATTGATACTTATGTTTCTTTCAAAAGTTCCTGAAAATTATCAGTTGAAATTCAGAGAGATAAAGATTTATAAAAAAATGGCAGGAAGAATTATAAAGATAGGGCTTCCTACAGCGATTCAGAACACCGTAATATCCTTTTCAAATATTTTGGTGCAGTCAAGTGTCAACACATTTGGAGCAAAGGCTATGGCAGGTTTTGGAGCGTATTTGAAGCTTGATGGATTTAATATTCTGCCGATACTAAGTTTTAGTATGGCTGTAACAACTTTTACAGGTCAAAACTATGGAGCTGGAAAAACAGACAGATTGAAAAAAGGTATGTGGGCTGTTGTGATTATGGGAGTTGTTTATACTCTTGCATTGGGAGCAATAATACTTATGTTTTCTGATTTCTTTATGGGAATATTTACACAGGACAAAGAGGTTATGTATTATGGAATAAAAGCAATGAAATATTTCTGTCCTTTCTATTTTTTATTGAGCATTATGCATGGGCTTGGAGGAACTATAAGAGGTACTGGAAAAACAGTTCCTCCTATGGTAATTCTTCTTATATCTCTGTGTCTGTTCCGTATTGTGTGGATACAGTTTATCGTTCCAAAATTTAATACAATAGATATAATATATCTTCTTTATCCTGTTTCATGGTTTGTTGGAATGGTGCTTATGGTATTGTATGCTTGGAAGGGAAGCTGGAGAAAAGGTATATTTTAACATAACGGGCAAGAAGTCACCTACCTCATTGACTAAATTCATAAATGCGTATAAATCAGCAAGTTCTAGAATAATAAAAAAAGAATTTCCACATATAAGAAAATATCTATGGAAAGAAATGTTTTGGTCTAAAAGTTTTTGTTTGTTGACTACTGGAGGAGCTCCTATTGAAGTCATAAAAAAATATATAGAAGAACAAGGACAAAAGAGTAAATAATTTTGAGGAGGTGGACTGATGAAACAACTAAAAGCATATAAATTTAGAATTTATCCAAACGAAGAACAAAAGATATTTTTTAGTAAAACTTTTGGTTGTGTTCGTCTTGTCTATAATCTTATGCTAAATGATAGAATTAAAGCATATGAAGAAAGTAAAGGTAATCCTGATAAAAAGATAAAATATCCAACTCCTGCTCAATATAAAAAAGAGTATGAATTTCTAAAAGAAGTTGATAGTCTTGCTCTTGCTAATGCTCAAATGAATTTAGACAAAGCGTATAAAAATTTTTTTAGAGATAAATCTATTGGATTTCCTAAATTCAAATCTAAGAAAAATCCTGTACAAAGCTATACAACCAATAATCAAAATGGAACTGTAAATATTTTTGAAAATTGGTTAAAAGTTCCAAAGCTTAAAGAATTAGTAAAAATTAAAGTGCATAGAAAAATAGAGGGTATAATAAAATCTGCTACTATCTCGCGTAATGGAAGTGGTAAGTATTTTATCTCTTTGTTATGTGAAACTGATATTCAAGAATTACCAAAAACTAATTCATCAGTAGGAATTGACTTAGGTATTAAAGATATGGCTATTTTATCTACTGGAGAAAAAATTGAAAATCTTAAATTTAGAAAACAATTAGAAGATAAACTAAAAAGAGAACAGAGAAAACTTTCTAAAAGACTTCTAATTGCTAAAAAAGAAAATAGAAAATTAAGCGAAGCTAAAAATTATCAAAAACAAAGAATTAAAGTTGCTAAGATACATGAAAAAATTATGAATATGAGAACAAATTTCTTAAATAAGCTGAGTACAGATATTATTAAAAACCACGATATTATCTGTATTGAAGACTTAAATACAAAAGGCTTACTTCATAATCATAAATTGGCAAAATCTATCGCTGATGTATCTTGGGCAAGTTTTGTAAATAAATTAGAATACAAGGCAAGATGGTATGGAAAAGAGATAATAAAAATAGATAGACTATATCCATCAAGTCAAATATGCTCTGTATGTGGGAATCGTGATGGCAAGAAAACTCTTGATATAAGGGAGTGGACTTGTCCAGTTTGTCATACTCATCACGATAGAGATATAAATGCAAGTAAAAATATATTGGCTGAAGGTCTAAGAATAAGAGAAGCAGTCTAAAAAATAAAGAACCGTAGGAACTACGGGGATAGCTTGGTAAATATAGCTGGCTAACAAAAGCAACTACTTCCCAAGAAGAAGCTCCTACTTCAAAAATTACAAAGTAATTTTAAGTGGGAGAGGTTCACTTAAGTTTTTTGCATAATGATGAGAATAAATGATATAATAAATTGAAAGACTGATTTGTGGATAAATAAAATTAAAATACAAAAAGGAATTCAGGAGGTAAGGATGAAGTGTATTATTACTGTTTTGGGAACAGATAAAGTAGGGATTATTGCAAAAGTTTGTACTTATTTATCAAGTGTAAATGTAAATATTCTTGATATTTCACAAACTATTGTAAGTGGTTATTTTAATATGATGATGATTGTTGAGATGAATGAATCTGTAAAATCTATGGAAGTTGTAAGTGAAGAACTTGCAGAAATAGGAAAAGAGCTTGGAGTAATTATAACAACTCAACACGAAGATATATTCAACTGTATGCATCGTATTTAATAAAAAATAACCGACAAAATCAAGGAGGACTTTTATGATTTCCAGAGTAGAGATACAGGAAACTAACCGTATGATAGCTGAAGCTAAGCTAGATGTTCGTACAATAACAATGGGTATAAGTCTTATAGACTGTGCTGATCCTGATGTGGATAAATTTAATGAAAATATTTATAAAAAAATTACTACTTATGCAAAAGATTTGGTAAAAGTGGGAGATGAAATAGCAAAACAATTTGGAATCCCTGTTGTAAACAAGAGAATATCTGTTACACCTATTGCAATAGCAGCAGCAGGATGTAAAACAGATTCTTATGTAAGCATTGCTAAAACTCTTGACAGAGCAGCAGCAGACTGCGGAGTAAACTTTATCGGAGGATTTTCAGCTCTTGTACACAAAGGCTGCACTCCTTCAGACAGAAAACTTATCGACTCTATTCCTGAAGCTCTTGCAGTTACAGAGAGAGTATGTTCTTCTATAAATGTGGGAACATCAAGAAATGGACTTAATATGGACGCCATAAAGAGAATGGGAGAGGTTATAAAAGAAACAGCTGAAATGACAAAAGATAATGACAGTATTGGTTGTGCAAAACTTGTTGTATTCTGTAATGCTGTTGAAGACAATCCATTTATGGCTGGAGCATTTCACGGTGTTGGAGAAGCTGACTGTGTAATAAATGTAGGTGTCAGCGGACCTGGAGTTGTAAAAAGAGCTCTTATGGAAGTAAGGGACGGAGATTTTGAAATGCTTTGTGAAACTGTTAAGAAAACAGCTTTTAAAATAACAAGAGTGGGACAGATAGTGGCTCAAGAAGCTGCAAGAAGATTGAATGTACCTTTTGGAATAATAGATTTATCTCTTGCACCTACTCCAGCAGTTGGTGACAGTATTGGAGAGATTTTCCAAGAGATGGGGCTTGAACACGCAGGAGCACCTGGAACAACAGCAGCTTTGGCAATTCTTAACGACAATGTTAAGAAAGGTGGAGTAATGGCTTCATCTTATGTGGGAGGACTTAGCGGAGCATTTATTCCAGTAAGTGAAGACCATGCTATGATAACTGCAGCTGAAATAGGAGCACTTACTCTTGAAAAACTTGAGGCTATGACTTGTGTATGTTCTGTTGGACTTGATATGATAGCTATACCTGGAGATACTTCAGCAGCTACAATTTCAGGAATAATTGCTGATGAATCTGCAATTGGTATGATAAATAATAAAACAACTGCTGCAAGACTTATTCCTGTAATAGGAAAAGGTGTTGGAGAACAGGTTGAATTTGGAGGACTTTTAGGTCACGCACCTATTATGCCTGTAAATAAATTCAGCTGTGAGAGATTTATCAACAGAGGAGGAAGAGTTCCTGCTCCAATTCACAGCTTTAAAAACTAGAGAGAGCTAAAAAGTCGATATAAAATAAAATTCTCTAAAAAAAGCATCATGCTATTTATATTGCTCACAGAAAGAAAATTTGAAACTCGTTTCACTCAGACATCAAATTTTCAGTATTCTGTTTCACTGCATAAATTACGCAAATGTTTTTAATACTGAGAATTTTATTATATCAACTTTATTTTTTACAACGTAAAGGAAGGAGAAAGATGTATAAGGGAGATTCGCATATACATTCTTGTTTCTCAACAGATTCCAATGAGAAACTGGAAAATATAATAGAGAGAGCAATAGAGCTTGGGCTTGATGAGATAACAATTACAGATCATATGGATTATGCAGACAGAGAAGAGGACGACTATTTTGTATTTGATACAAAGGAATATCTGAAAGATTTAAAAGCTCTGAAAGAAAAATACAAAGACAGAATAAATCTTAAAATCGGAATGGAGCTTGGACTTCAGCCACAGCTTTATAAAAGATTTGAGCATATTTTAAAATCTGATGAATATGATTTTTTAATAGGTTCTTCTCATGCTGTAGATGGGCTGGACTCATCAGTGAGCAGTCTTTATAAAAGATTTAAAAATAAAGATGAACTTCATCACAGATATTTTGAAAATATTTTGGAAAATCTGGAGATATATGATGGAATAAATACCTATGGGCATATTGACTATATCAGAAGATATGGAGGAGCATTTTTCCCTGATCATAAAGAGTTGAATCTTGAATATCATAGAGAGCTTCTTGATAAAATTTTTAAAAAACTTATTGAGAAAAAAATAGGGCTTGAAATAAATACTTCGGGAATAAGATATAAGGTTGGAGATTTTCATCCATGCAGAGAGCTTCTTAAAAGATATAAAGAGCTTGGAGGAGAGATAATCACACTTGGTTCTGATGCTCACAGAGCAGAGGATATAGCAAAAGATTTTCAAGAAGCAAGAGAGCTTTTAAAATCACTGGGATTTACACATTTTTGTACTTTCACAAAGAAAAAACCAGAATTTCATGAATTGTAAAAAAATGTTCCTTTTGTTTAGCTAAAGAAAATTAACTAGTGATTGAAGAAATATGATATAATTATTAAATGAGTATTATATTTACTAAAAAATTATAGAAATAAAATTCTCGGTATTAAAAATATCTGCGTAATTTATGCAGCGAATTGAACGCTAAAAAATGATATGTTTGAGGGCAACGCCTGAGTTTATCATTTTTAGTGAAATGAGCAATATAAATAGCTGATATTTTTTCTTAGAGAATTTTATCTTTTATAATTAAAGAGAGGTGAAAAATGTTAATTTTAGGAATAGAATCATCATGTGATGAAACTTCCATTGCAGTAGTAAGAGATGGAAAAGAGATATTATCAAACAACATATCTTCACAGATAGAGATACATAAACAATATGGAGGGGTTGTTCCAGAAATAGCCTCAAGACAGCATATAAAAAATATTGCGGCAATTTTAGATGAAAGTCTTGCACAGGCAGGGGTAACTCTTGATGATATAGATTATATAGCAGTTACTTATGCACCGGGGCTTATAGGGGCTCTTCTTGTGGGAGTATCTTTTGCAAAAGGACTTTCTTATGGGCATAATATTCCTCTTGTTCCTGTTCATCATATAAAGGGACATATATATGCAAACTTTGCAGAACATGATGTAAAACTTCCATGCATTGCCCTTGTAGTGTCAGGAGGGCATACTAATATTATCCATATTGATGAAAACCATAAGTTCACAAATCTTGGAGGAACTCTTGATGATGCTGTGGGAGAAACTATGGATAAGGTTGCAAGGGTGATTGGAATAGGTTATCCAGGAGGGCCTGTAATAGACAGAATGTATTATGAGGGAGATCCTGATTTTTTAAAAATTCCAGAGCCGAAAGTTGGAGAGTATGAATTTAGTTTTTCAGGTGTAAAAACAAATGTAATAAACTATGTAAACAAGATGAGAATGAAGGGTGAAGAATTTAAAAAAGAGGATTTGGCAGCTTCTCTTCAAAAAACAATAGTTGATATTCTTTGTAAAAAAGTTTTAAAAGCCTGTGATGATAAAAATGTAAAACAGATTATAATTGCAGGGGGAGTGGCAGCAAACTCTCTTCTTAGAAAACAACTGGCTGAAAAGGGACAGGAGAAAGGTATAGAGGTAAGTTATCCTTCAATGAAGCTTTGTACAGATAATGGAGCTATGATTGCAATAGCTGCATATCATAAGCTTATGAATGGATACGAGCCTAAAGAAAATCTTTCTTTAAATGGAATAGCAACACTTAATATAGCAGATGAAATCGATTAATATAAAAGGAGGCTTATGCCTCCTTTTTTGATAGATTTTATTTAAAGAAAATTTTTTATAACAGCTGTGATAACAGGAAGAAACATTGCTGGAAGCATATTGCTTATCTTTATATCATCTCTTTCAAAAACAAGAGTAACTCCCAAGCCGAGAAGAAGGACTCCGCCTATTGATGAAAGTTGATTTAATACATATGGATTTGATACTGTTTTCAAAAGTCCTGCAAGAAAGAAAATACCTCCTTGATAGATTACAACTATAAAAGCAGAAAACAAAACTCCCAAGCCATAAGTTGAAGCAAGAAGCATTGCCATAATTCCGTCTAAAATAGCTTTTACATATGTAATATCACTGTCCCCTTCAAGAGCAATTTTAAGAGAGCCGATAATAGCCATTGAACCAATGCAGAAGATAAGTGTGGCTGTGATAAATCCTTTTACAAAATTAAGATTATTTTTTGACAGTCTATTTTGCAGAAGAAAACCTATACTTCTTAATCTTTTATCAATATCAATAAATTCTCCAATAACAGTACCTATTACAAGATAGATAATATTAAGCATTCCATTTTCATATTGAAGGGCATCTTTCATTCCCATAACAATAATTTGAAGTCCCATAATTGTTATGACAGCTTTGCTGGTTTTTGGGGAGTTGTGATTTTTGAAAAAATATCCAACTACTCCTCCTAAACATATACTAAACCCATTGAGTAATATTGCATTCATTTTACCACCCCACAATAAAAAAATTTGTATTGAACAATTATACCAAATTGCAGGAGAGGTTAAAAGATATTATAAAAATTTTTGTTTTAAAAATTATTCACTGCCTTTTAATTTATGTTTTTCAATAATAGATATAATCTCTTTTCTCTTCTTAAGGAATTTCATTTCTCTTTTTGCAGCCTGTGCATTTACTGTTCTTACAATAGGAAGCATAAACCCTGCTACAATCCCTGCAGCAAAACCATTGTTATAAAGGTTCATTCCCCCGTGCAGAACCCCTATACTGCTTACAACAGCCATATGAAGCCATCCTGCCACAAATCCCCAAAATATTCCGAAGACTCCTGTAATAGGTGCAAGAGATGTGGCAAAAAGCCCTGAAAGAACAATAGTAAAATAATCATCATTTACATTTGTATATCCTGCAAAAAGGATTCCCAAAAGAATAGGGATAGTGTTAAAACAAGTTTTTCCATGAGCAGAGAATCCTACAATGGTAAATACACCTGCAAGCATAGGTCCGTTAAGTGTTTCACCTATGATTGTAGGAAAAAGAATTGCTACAAATCCCATAATTCCCATATTTATAAAAGTAAGTCCAAAACCATATTTTTCAACAAAGTCTGATTCAAGCCCGTTATCTTTACATAATTTTTTAAAACCTTTAAAAGAACAGTCATTTATAAAAAATCCATTTATAATAAGAAGCAGGAAAATACTGCTGCATATTATTTTTAAGGCAGGGTCAAACTGTGTAGAAAGTATTCTTCTGGAAGCAACTTCAAAACCATAAGTTTTAAGAATACTGTTAAATACAGCTCCTAAAACTCCAGCAGTAAACCCAAGATTATATAAGTTGTATCCCTCATGGAAGCCTTTCATTTTCTTTGCCAGAGGAGTAACAATAAATCCAATTATTATTCCTAAAGTAACAGCATTAAGATATGAGAATTCATAGGTATTTGTCCTGAAAGCAATTTCACTGATAAATGGTGCTAAGGCAGTGGCAAAGGTTATAGGGACAAAAGCATCTTTAAAAGAGATATCTTCATATTTGCTGTATAAGATTCCTCCTACATATATAGGAAGTATATTAAGAATATTTTTTCCAAAAAAACAGAAACCAAAAGTTGTAAAAAGCAGTGCCAAGATAAGACCATTTATTTTTATTTTCAGCATTCTGATTAAAAAAAGATTGAAGAAAAAAATAAGTATGGCATTTAAAAATCCTGCTCCAATTCCACCTATTACAAGAAAGTCTGTAATAAGAGCTGCAGGAGAGCTTATGATATTTATCAATCCTTGATAAACATCTTCTTTCAGATGATATACATAGCAGCTGAAAGCAAAAACTGTTATTGCAAACAGTGTAACAGCTAATTCATAAATTCTGACTTCTCTTTCTCCCTTAAAATTATCCAAAAAAATCCTCCCCATTTCTTAAATCTATGTTAAACTATGTTGTATGAAAAATTATCTCATTTTAAATTATAGCTTATATCCCGTAAAAGTTGTAGAAAAAATTTAAAAAAAAAGCAAAAGAGGTATATAAATTATGAATGATATCAATCAAAAAAAATGGTATGTGTACATGGTAAGGTGTGAGGATAACTCTTTATATACAGGAATAACTACAGATGTTGCAAGGAGATTTGAGGAACATAAAAGTGGAAGAGGGGCAAAATATACAAAAAATAGGAAACCTTTGAAGATAGAAATTGTTTTTCAGACAAATAATAGAAGTGAAGCATCAAAATTAGAATATTTTATAAAAAATTTTTCAAAAAAAGAGAAAGAAAATAAAATTTTAGATGAAAAAAATAAAAAATTTTTTATTATAGAGGCAGAAAACAGATTAAATATAAAAATAAATTTATAATTTTTTATTTGAAGAAAGCATTGATATTATTGAAAAAAACGAAGCATAAAAAAATTTTTTTAAAAAAATAAAAAAAATTGTTGACAGATAATGATATATATGGTATTATTACTCTTGTCTTGAGAAAACGGACTTGAAAAAGTTCAGCAAAACTTAAGAAGCCTGGATGGCGGAACAGGTAGACGCACGGGACTTAAAATCCCGTGGTACTTAGTACCGTGCCGGTTCGATTCCGGCTCTAGGCACCATTTCGCGGGGTAGAGCAGTTGGCAGCTCGTCGGGCTCATAACCCGAAGGTCATAGGTTCAAATCCTATCCCCGCCACCAAAATTTAATATATTGAAAGTAGTGGATAATTATAACATATGCGGGAATAGCTCAGTTGGTAGAGCGTCAGCCTTCCAAGCTGAATGTCGCGAGTTCGACCCTCGTTTCCCGCTCCATTGCGTCATTAGCTCAGTAGGTAGAGCACACGACTTTTAATCGTGTTGTCACTGGTTCAAATCCAGTATGACGCACCATTTATGTGTCTGTAGCTCAGCTGGATAGAGCAACGCCCTTCTAAGGCGTGGGTCAGGGGTTCGAATCCCTTCAGACACGCCATTAAAAAATAAAATGGATCTATAGCTCAGCTGGTTAGAGCACTCGGCTCATAACCGAGTGGTCATTGGTTCGATTCCAATTAGATCCACCACTCATGCCCCGTTCGTTCAACGGTTAGGACATCAGATTTTCACTCTGGAAACAGGGGTTCGATTCCCCTACGGGGTACCACTATATAATCAATGATACGGAGAGCTATCCTAATTGGTAAGGAATCGGTCTTGAAAACCGACGCCGTAAGGCTTTAGAGTTCGAGTCTCTAGTTCTCCGCCATTTTTTTATAAATGCTCAGATAGCTCAGTCGGTAGAGCAGGGGACTGAAAATCCCCGTGTCGGTGGTTCGATTCCGCCTCTGAGCACCACTAAAATTAAATATGGTCGCATAGCTCAGTTGGGAGAGCACCTGCCTTACAAGCAGGGGGTCATAGGTTCAAGTCCTATTGCGACCACCATTTATTAATGGGGGCGTAGCTCAGTTGGTTAGAGCGCCTGCCTGTCACGCAGGAGGTCGCGAGTTCGACTCTCGTCGCTCCCGCCATTATAAAAACAACAAGACACAGAAATGTGTCTTTTTTTATTTTATATACTTAAACAGCAAAAGGGATTTCTGCATTATATGACTGCAGCAGTCCCTGTTTTTTTTACACTTTTTTTACATAAAATTAATATTATTCCAACACCTAAGAGTTAAAATTGGACAGAATAAAAGGAATGATAATTTTAGTTAAGAGGGGTAGAAAATGAATCTGAGAAAAGTAACAGACAAATGTATGAAATACAGTATATTTGCAATAGGCGGATTTAATGTAATAATAGTTTTTTTAATATTTTTATTTATACTAACAAACAGTATGGAAGCTTTTAAAGAAGTTCCAGTTTCAAAATTCTTTTTTGGAAAAGAGTGGATTTCTCTTTCAGAAAAGTATGGACTGCTTCCTCTTCTTTCAGGAACATTCCGTGTAACTTTTGTGGCTCTTGCAATATCAGTGCCTATAAGTATTATGAGTGCAGTATATATGTCTGAATATGCAGGAAAGAAAACAAGAGATATATTTAAAATACTTATTGAAACAATGTCAGCTCTTCCTTCAGTAGTTTTAGGATATATAGGGCTATATGCTCTGTCAGGACCTGTTAAAGAGATATTTAATCTTAACACAGGGCTTACAGCATTAACTGGAGGAATACTTCTTTCATTTATGGCAATTCCTACAATGGTAAGTATCTCAGATGATGCTATAAGGGCTTTGGATCCTTCTTATAAAGAAGCTTCACTGGCAATAGGAGCAAATAAGTTGGAAACAATAGTAAAAATAATAATCCCTGCAGCTTTCCCAGGAATATTTGCAGGAATAATGCTGGGATTTGGAAGAATAATAGGTGAAACAATAACAGTTTTAATGGTAACAGGAAATGCTCCTATTCTTGGAGGAGGAATTTTATCTCCAGTAAGAACTCTTACAGCAACAATAGCTGCAGAGATGGGAGAGGTTGTAAATGGAAGTACTCATTACTACATACTGTTTGCCGTAGGGCTTGTACTTTTCGGAATAAGTTTTGTAACTAACACAATAGCCGACTATTTTATTAATAAATCCAGAAAGATAATGAGAAAATAAGGAGCAGAAGATGAGTATATTAAAAGGAAAAAGTGCAAAGGTTATAGAGGGAATTATAAAAGGAGTTGGATATCTTTCAGTATTTCCTGTGGCAGTTATAACAATATATATAATTTTTAAAGGAGTTCCTGCAATTTCATGGGGATTTCTGACAGATATGCCTTCAGATGGAATGAGGGCAGGGGGAATTTTCCCTGCAATAGTGGGAAGTATTTATTTAACAATAGGAACAATAGCTGTGTCTGTACCTTTTGGAATTTTAACAGGGATATTTTTAGTAGAATATTCAAAAGATAATATTGTAAGAAGAATTATAAATCTTACAATAGTGAATCTTGCAGGTATACCAAGTATTATATATGGACTTTTCGGAATGTCTTTATTTGTAATATTTTTACAGTTTGGTTCATCAATTCTTTCAGGAGCTCTTACTCTTGGAATAATGTGTCTGCCAGTAATAATCACAGCTACAAGGGAAGCATTACTTGCAATATCAAAAGATTTGAGAGAAGCATCTCTTGCTCTTGGAGCAACAAAGTGGGAAACAACTTGGAAAATAGTTCTTCCAGCAGCACTTCCTGGAATACTTACAGGGATAATTCTTAGTATTTCAAGAGCAGCTGGGGAAACAGCTCCTATTATGTTTACAGTAGCGGCATTTTATCTTCCTTTCCTTCCAATTTCAGTGTGGGATCAGGTAATGGCTCTTCCATATCATCTGTATGTAATAGCAACTCAGGTGCCTAATATGCCTGAAAATATTATGAACGGAACAGTTTTAGTAATAGTTGTAATAACAGTTGGATTTAATCTTCTGGGAGCAGTTCTTAGAAAGAGATTCAGCAAAAGATAATTTTGTAAATGATTAAGTATTTGAAGGAGGAAATTCGAAAAATGGAAAATACAGTAAGACTTAGAGTAAAAAACTTCAACTTCTTTTATGATAAGTTTCATGCTCTTAAGGATATAAATGTGGAGATTCAGAAAAATAAAGTAACAGCTCTTATAGGCCCTTCAGGGTGTGGAAAATCTACATTCTTAAGATCTATAAACAGAATGAATGATCTTATTGAAGGAGTAAAATATGAGGGAACAATAGAGTTTGACGGAAAAAATATTTTTGATTCAGACAGTGATATTGTTGAACTTAGAAAAAAAGTAGGAATGGTTTTCCAAAAGCCTAATCCTTTCCCAAAAACAATATATGAAAATATTGTTTATGGTCCAAAACTTCACGGAGAAAAAGATAAAAAAGTGTTGGATGAGATAGTTATAAACAGCTTAAAATCAGTTGCTCTTTGGGACGAGGTAAAGGATAAGCTTCACCAATCTGCACTTGGGCTTTCAGGAGGGCAGCAGCAAAGACTTTGTATTGCAAGAGCCATAGCTGTAAAACCAGAGATACTTTTGATGGATGAACCAACATCAGCTCTTGACCCAATCTCGACTTTAAAAATTGAGGAACTTATCAGAGAACTTCAAAAAGATTATACAATTATAATTGTAACTCACAATATGCAGCAAGCAGCTAGAATTTCTGATTTCACAGGCTTCTTCTATCAAGGAAAATTAGAGGAGTTTGATAAGACAGATATAATCTTTACAAAACCTAATAAGAAAAAAACAGAAGACTATATTACAGGAAAATTCGGATAGAAATAATTTATAGTAAATTTTTTAAATTTCTATGGTAATGTGGTAAAATAAATTTAAGGAGTGATACGATGAGAAACCTTCACGAAAGTTTAAACGGAATAACAGAACACTATATAGAGCTTTGTAAAAATGTAGACAGACTTTTCAGAATAAATATAGATATGTTAAAGCTTGACCATTTTGACAGAGGACTATATGGGGAAGCAAAACTTGTAGAAGATATAATAAATGCCTTTGATGTAAAAGTAAAAGAAAGTTCAGTAATGACAGTGGCAAGATTTCAACCTGCTGCAAGTGATTTAAGAGCCCTTATAACATTTATTGAATCTAGTAAAATGCTTGAAAGAATGGGAGATCTGCTTTTAGACTCTCTTATGCTTTTAAGACAGATAGAAAAAAAAGAGGGGAATATGGAGAGGGATTTTGGAATTTTAGAGGAATTTATCTCTAAAATAAACGACATATTCCAAAAATATATTCAATCTTTTATAGAAAAAGATGGAAAAAAGGCCTATGTTCTTTTGGGAATGGATGAGGAGATAAATGAAAGAAGAGGGGAGATTGACAGTATTATTGTAAGTCAGATGAAAGAGGACAGTAAAAATATTGAGGCAGGAGTTTTAATGCTTCTTATCAATAAAAAATATGAGAGAGTGGCAGATAAGATAAAACAACTGACAATGAGTTCAATCTACACATTCAGCGGAGAAAATATGAGAATTGTAGAGCTTTTAGAAAAAGAAAAGCACAGGGAAGATGAAAGCAAAGAAGAAAACGAAGAGTAATAGTTAGGAGGAACTATGAGGATATTAATTGTAGAAGATGATATGGAGATTCAACAGCTGGTAAGCTATTTTTTCAAAAAGGAAAATTACGAAGTGCAGACAGCGGGAGATGGGCTGGAAGGACTGAAGGCTGTGAAAAGCTTCAAACCTGACCTTATAGTTCTGGATATTATGCTTCCAAGCCTTGATGGAAAGAATTTTACAAGTATCATCAGAGATATGCCTGGAGAATATGGAGAGCCTATAATAATTATGCTTACAGCCAAAACAGAGATAGAAGATGTTTTGGAAGGGCTGCAGCTTGGGGCAGATGATTATATGAAGAAACCTTTCGATCCAAGAGAGCTTATACTTCGTGCTAAAAAATTCCTAGAGGGAAAAAATGCTGGAAAATCTGGAAGATACAGTTTTCAGCAGGTAGTGATAGATGAGAAAAGAAGAGTTGTAAAAGATGGAGAGGAAGAAGTTGAACTTTCCAAAAAAGAATTTGATCTGCTTCTGCTTCTGATTAAAAATCAGGGGATAGTTCTTTCAAGAGAAAAAATCTTAGACAGAGTGTGGGAATCAAATTACTACACAGGGGACAGATCAGTGGATATATATATTTCAAAACTGAGAGAGAAAGTAAAAAGTATTGCAGACAATATTAAAACAGTGAAGGGGGTCGGGTACAAATTAGAAGAAAAGAGATAATTGCCCTGATTTTTATTCTGTTTTTAGAGATTCTTTTCGTCAATACATATATGGGCAAAATATCGAGAATGTACAGCGACGGTGCAAAAAGAGCTCTGAAAGAAGATGCTTTAATGGTAAAGCAGCTTACTAAAGATTATTATACAAAATCAAATTTCCAAGATATGTTTGGAAGTGTAAAGAAAAGATTTACTCTGATTGATCTTAACGGAGATATTCTTTATGACTCTGAAAGATACACAAAAGAAGATGAGATGGCAAACCATAAAAACAGAGAAGAGGTAAAAGAGGCTGTTGAAACAGGAGAAGGGTTTGCAATAAGAAAAAGTAAAACTTTGAGAAAAACTATGGCCTATTATGGACTTCTTTATGAGGCTGCTGACGGAAAAAAAGCAGTAATAAGAACTTCAATAGATTATGATGAAGAAATAAATGATATAAGGGTGCTTATGTTGACTCAAGTATTTTTCTTTATCATTCTTAATATTGCCATATATATTTGCTACAGAAATTATTTAAAAAGAGATCTGTACAAAAAAATTGAGAGTATGAGAGAGGCTCTTGAAAGTGGAGATGAGATAAAAACAATATACTCTAAAGGTGATGTGTGGCTGGTTAAATTCTGGAAAGTTGTAAGGGACTGGCAGAAGGAAAATCTGAAAAACATCAAAAAACTTAACGAAGAGAAAACAAGACTTAAAAGAGTTATCTCTGCTGTGGATCTGTCAATAATCTTAGTAGATGAAGAATCAAAAATAAAAATGAAAAATAATGCTCTTGGATATCTGTATGTTGAGGGAAAACTTGATAGTCTTTATCAAAAGGTTAAATATATAGAGATTCTTAATGTAATAGGAAAAGGGATAAAAAATAAGGAAAATGTAAAAGAGGAGATATTTATATCTCAGCTTAAGAAGTATCTTCTTGTAACTGTAAAATACCTTGAATTTAAAAAAGAGTTTTTAATTACTATAAAAGATATTACAAGAAGCAGAGAGTTGGGAGAAGTACAAAAGAATTTTATCGCAAATGTCAGTCATGAGCTTAAGACTCCTCTTACAAATATAAAAGGATATCTGATTGCTCTTGAAGATGCTCCAGCAGAACTGCAGAAAAATTTCCTTGAAATAATAAGAAATAATGTGGAAAAACTTGAAAATATAACAATGGATTTTCTGAATATTTCCAAAATAGAAAGTTCAAAAATTATAAATCTTGCTCCTGTACCTTTTGAAAGGGTAAGAGATGAGATAGAGAAAATTCTTAACGGAAAAGTTAAAAAACTTGGAGCTGTAATAGAATATAAAACAGACCTTAAAGATGAAAATGATTATATGAATATAGATTTTGAAAAAACAGTAACTGTATTGAAAAATCTTATTGAAAATGGAATGACTTATAATACAAATAAACCTCATATAATAGTTACTATTAAAGAGGAAGCAGACAGATACAGAATCTCTGTAAAAGATAACGGTATCGGAGTACCTGAATCTGAAAAAGAAAATATTTTTGAAAGATTTTACAGAGTTGATAAAGCAAGAACAAGTAATGTTGCAGGAACAGGACTGGGACTTTCTATTGTAAAAGAGACAGTTGATATGTGTGGAGGAAAGATTGAGGTTCATTCAAATGAGGGTGAAGGATCTGAATTTATATTTACTCTGCTGAAATAAAGAATAAAAGGAAGGTTTTAAACCTTCCTTTTTATTATATAATTATTGTTTTAAATTCACATGGAGTGATTTCATCAATCTGAACAGTATTATCTTTAGCAGAGATTTCATCTTTTAAATTTTCGTTAAGATCTCCAAAGAAAGCACTTTTTACCTCTTTATTAAGAGATAATTTTTCAGATATATTTTTTTCATATGAAGGGTTAAACAGACGGATAACCAATCTGTTTTGATCTTCAGCTTTTTTTACAGCACTGATAACAGCTTTTCCTTCTGCATTCATAACTGAATAAGATTCAGGAGTAGTGAAAGAAACAGGATTAAGTTTCATAGCGTTATAAGGCATTTTATTGTAGACAGAAAGCTCAGAAGAATATTCTTTTGCTTTTTGTGGAATATCAGCAGAAATATAATCTTTCTCATGGAAGATAATTCCAAAATCTAAATCAAGTTTTCCAATCATTTGAGAATCAGGAGTTTCCATTTTTATTCCAGAAGGTCTTCCAGGTCTGTATACTAAATCCTCTTTACCAATAACTCCTACACTTCTGAAAAGAGTAATGGCGATAGTATCAAAATTATCTCCAATGATTTCATACTCTCTCAATCCATTTGTAAGTACAGCAGCTCCATTTTTTTCATTGTGGATATCTACAAAAGACAGCATTGGATTTATAGAAACAGGTTTTTCTTTCCAATTTTCTTTTTCCCATACAGCTAAAGTTTCCTCTTCTACAGGACGGCAGATAGTTCCAAATTGATTGTCGCTGTAAGAGAATTTAGAAGCTATTTCTGTAGGGATAAGAACTCTTACTCTGTGGTCAATAGCTTTATTGTCTATGCTCATATTAATTTTTATAATATCAGAGTTTTTCTCAAGTCTTATTTTTGTTTCTATATGAAGAACAGAATCTTTTATTTTTTCAGCTCTGCTCTTTAAATTTTGAGGAACAGGCATTTCAAAAGAGATATTAGCTTCTTGTGAAAATTTGCTATATTTTACAGAAAATTCAGCTACAGCTTCTTCAGAGTAAATAACCCAATCATTTTTAACAGGTGAATAGTTGTATTCATCTCCGTCATCTGAACCCTCTTCAATTAATAAAATATCTTTGTAAGTTTTGTCTGATTTTTTATCTAAGATATTTATGGTACCATTTTTATTGATAGAAATTTTATAATTTTTATTTTCTATAACATTATTTTCTGATTTTTCAGGAACAGAAACAGTTTCATATTTTTCATCTGTAATATGGTAGATTCTATATCCCATAGAAGGAAGAGTTTTCCCTTCAAATTCAAGAGTATATTCTATGAAAGGATCGTAATTTTCATAGTGAACCAACTGTCTGTCAATAAGTCCTGCATCAATTATCTCTTGTTTAACTATAGAATATGGAATTAATTCTCCTTTTTCATCTCTTATAGAAAAATCTTTCATTTTAGTTCTGATTTTTGCAGTAACAATCTCTGTTCTTTCATAAGGAAGCAGATTGAAAACTCCAATTTTATCAATTCCATATCTATTTGGAACAGCATCAACAATTTTTCTCTTATAGAAAGTTATAAGGTTATCAATCATATCTTCAGCAAGTTTGAATCTTGCCATAATCTGTCTGTGAACTTCATCACTGCAGCAGCATCCGATTGAATCATGAGCATGATTTTTCATAAGCTCTTTCCATATTTTTTCAAAAAGTCCGTGATAGTATTCAAATCCAAGAGTCCAAGCTATTGAAGCAAGAGGTTCTAGAATATTTACAAGTTTATGTTCTAGTTTAGCATGAATATTTTTTATATCCATTCTTGTAGAGTAAATACTTTTATGAACTCTCATATATTTACCATCAAGAAATTCTCCAGAAATTGTATCATATATAGAAGTATCTTTTTCAAGTTCTTTGAAAAGATCTTCGTAGCTACTCATAAAGAAATCTTTATCAGGATACATCTCTTTTAAAATATCCATTATTTCAAAAATATTTTGTTGAATAGGCATTTGGTCATGTCCGTTTGCTACAAGAATATTCTCTCCTGTTGCTTTTGGGTCAAGAACTCCAAAATATTCATCCATTCTTTTTTTCAGAGCAGCTCTGTCAGTAGGAAGATATTTTCCTATAGCATATCCAAGAGGCATTAACTGAACTAAAACTTTGCTGTTTCCATATCCTTTCCAGAAAAATTCAGTTTTGTTTGTTCCATGTCTTTCAGAAGTTCCTCTCCAGAAGATAGATCTTTCAATACCAAATCCATTTAATATTTGAGGCATCTGTTCACTTTGCCCAAAAGAATCAGGAAGGTAACCTATATCCATATATTTTCCAAATTCTCTGCAATCTCTGATACCATACATCATATTTCTGACTATTGATTCTCCGTGTACAATAATCTCATCAGTTTGAGTATACCAAGGTCCGATGATAAGCTTTCCTGCTTGTACTAATTTCTTTACTCTTTCTTTTTCATATGGTTTGATAGCAAAAAAATCTTCTAAAATACAAGTTTGACCATCTAAAACATAGTATTTGTAATCAGGGTCATTTTCCAAACGAGTTAAAATCTCTTCCATATTATTCAAAAGAAGTATTCTTGATTCTTCTGTTGTAAAATACCATTCTCTGTCCCAGTGCATATGAGGGACTATATGAACTTTTTTATTCATTTTTTCTCCTTGAAATCTTAAAAATTTATCTGTACCTACAGATTTTTGAAACTGCAGGTACAGATATGAGTGTTATAAACTATTTTTTTTATTATATCTTTGAGCTTTTAATATGGTAAGAACTACAGTAGAAATTGCAGTACCAACTAAAGCAGCTCCAAGCCATATTCCAGCTGATGCAAGTTTAGAGAAAGTAGGATTTGGCTCAAGAACAAGCATAGAGATAATTCCAGCTCCAGGAACTTGAAGTCCTATATTAGCCATTGCAACAATAGCTCCAGTAACTAAAGAACCTGAAATAAATGCAGGTATAACTCTGAAAGGATCCTCAATCATCATTGGAATAGCTCCCTCTGTGATTCCTGCAAGACCAAGAAGCCAAGTAGATTTTCCAGCTTCAATCTCTTCTTCACTGTAATATTTAGGTTTTAGTGTAGTAGCAAGTGTTGCTGTAAATGCAGAAACCATTTTTACAGATGAGAATGCAGCATAAGGAATGAAGTTTCCATTAGCCATAGCCCCTATACAGAAAGCATATGCAGCTTTGTTTACAGGACCTCCAAGGTCAAAAGAAACAAAAGCTCCGATTACAGCTCCAAGAAGGGCAGCATTAGTTCCTGTTAATCCATTTAGCCAGTTAGTAAGTCCCATATTTATAGCAGCAACAGGTTTTCCAACAACGAAAAGCATTAAAGAACCAGTTACTAAAGTTCCGATTACTGGGTAAAGATAGAACATTAAAAATCCGTTTAAGTTTTTATTAACTTTAAGATTGTTTTTAAGGAATTTCATTGTATAACCTGCAATAAATCCTCCAACAACCCCACCGATAAATCCACTGCTGATAAGGTTGGCAGCAATACCACCGGCAATACCAGGAGCAAGACCAGGTTTTTCAGCTATAGAGAAAGAGATATATCCAGCTAACATTGGAACCATAAGAGTACCAAGCATACCTCCACCTAATTGTCTGTACAGCCATAACCAGCTTCCTTTTTCACCAAACACACTTTGAAGTCCGAAAACTTGTGCAATTAGAACAGCCACTGCAAGAACAGTACCTCCTGCAACAATTAATGGAACGATATAAGATATTCCAGTAAGAAGTGCTCTTTTAGCTTCTTCTTTGAAACTTATTTTTTCATTTTCTGTATTTTCTGAAGATGAAGAAACAATATTTTTATCTCTTGGAGCAAGTCTTGTAAATGTACTTGCTTTTTCTACAAGTTCAGCAGCTCTTTTTAAAGGTTCAGCTACCCCAACTTCTATAATTTCTAGTCCGTTGAAACGCTCTCTTTCTTTAACACTTACAGCTGTTGCAAATATAGCTCCACAAGCTTTATCAAGCTCCTCATCTGTGATTCTGTCTTCAAATCCTTTTGCTCCTTGTTTTTCAACTCTTACTTTTACTCCAAGTTTTCTTCCGGCTTTTTCAAGAGCTTCAGCAGACATATATGTGTGAGCAATTCCAGCAGGACAAGCAGTAACGCAAACAACTAATTTTTCAGAAGAAACTTCAGTTTTTTCAGCTTTAGTGTCTTTAGTTAAGTTTTCAAGTAATTCTTCAGGAGTTTTTGAATTAAGAAGAGAAGCTCTGAAATCATCATCAGCTAGTTTTGTACTTAAAGAAGTAAGTATATCAATGTGAGTATTTCCTGCTTCAGTTTCAGGAATAGCTAGAAGAACAACAAGTTCAATAGCATCATCATCTTCTATACTTTCCCAGTCAGTAATTTTATTTTTTAGTGTAGCAAAAGCAGCAGCAGCTTTTTTTACACTTTTAGATTTTCCATGAGGTATTGCTAAACCAAGACCTACTCCTGTTGCTCCTTGTTTTTCTCTTTCAAGGACAGCATTTAAGTACTCGTTTTCATCTGAAAGTATACCATTTTCTGCCATTAATTTAACCATATTTTTTATAGCATCTTCTTTGCAAGTATACTCAGCAGCAATTTTAATTAAATTTTTGTTTGTAATATTATTAAAATCCATAAAAAGCCTCCTAAAAATTTTTAAAGTTGTATATACAACTTTTGTCTTTGATAAAAGAATAGCATATAATTTTAAAAAAGTAAATAATTTTTTTGAAATATTTTTATATATTTTGTTCTAAGTCAGTAAAGAAGGTTCCTTATTTAAAAAATAAAAGATTATATTTTTTATTTGATGAAATATGTGCTATCATAAGATTAAAAGTTTTTAATGAGAGGATTTTGATATGTCAAAAGTAACAGATATAGAAAATGCAATAATAGATTCTATAAAAAATAAGGTTTACAATCCTGGGGATAAAATAATGTCAGAGAACACAATACTTGAAGTGTTTTCTGTAAGCCGTATGACAGCGAGAAAGGCTATTCAAAATTTGGTGTCCAGAGGGTATCTTTATCAAAGAAGAGGAAGCGGAACATTTGTAGCCAACAGAGAAGATAAAATAGAGCTTTATCTTGATGAAATGATAGGATTTACAGATAGATTGAGAAAACAGGGAAAAAATCCTGCAACAAAAGTATTAAAATTTGAGGTTAAAAAAAGTGATCCTATTTTAGCGAATAAATTAAAAATAGAAGATGGAGCTGAGGTATATTATGTGGTGAGGGTAAGATATATGTCTGATATTCCAATAGCCCTAGAATATAGTTATATGCCTAAAGCTTTGATAAAAGAGATGAAACCTGAAGATATAGAGGTTTCTAAATATCAATATCTGAGAAAAAAAGGTTTCAAAATAGGAAATGCAGTGAGAGAATATTTTCCAACAGTACCAAGTAAAAGTGTGAAAGAGATACTTGAGCTTCCTAATGCAGCAGCAACACTTAAAATTGAATTGGTGTCTTTTTTGGCAGATGGTACTCCTTTTGAATTTTCAAAAATATTCTATAATCATAATAAATGCAAATTTATCCAGATTTCAAAACCTAGTGAACTTGATTAAAAAAGAGCTATCTCAAATCAATGATTTTATATTCTTGGTTTGTATAGCTCTTTTTTTATTTGTGAGAATATATAGAATTAAAATGAATTATTCCAATAGTCAGAAGCAAGTTCTATAAATCTTTTAGTAGCTTTATTTAAATACCCACCTTTTTTATAACTTACCATAATTTCCCAACAAGTATGATTAGGAAAACAAAAAAAAGAAACATTTTTTTATGAGGAATAGCTATCGAATTTGGAATTATTCCACAACACATATTTTTAGAAACTACATCTAAAATAGTACTTGCTCTAGTTGTTTCAAAAAGTATATTAGGTATTATTTTGGCTTGTCTAAAAATATTTTCAACATGTTCAGAAATAGTTGACTCTCTATACATAAGAGCAAAATTTTCATTTTTAAATAAAGTCAAATCTATTTCAGGATAAGGACCTTTTCCTTTTTTAGATTTTTTACATAAGGGGTGCGAAGAGGGAACTATGAGAACAAGCTCTTCAGAACATATTGGGATATATTCATCATCTGTTTTTTGTGAAGATTTAAGAGTCATAAATCCAATATCAAGTACTCCGTTTGATATAAGTTTTTGTTGTTGTTTTACATTTACTTCGATAATTTTTATTTTTATATTTGGATATTCTTTATGAAAAATAGGATATACACAAGTAAACATATCAGATCCTCTTTCAGGTGGAACTCCAATTGAAATACTTCCTTTTTTAGATTTTATAATATCTTGTAAATGATTATATGCATCTTTTTTTAATCTTAATATTTCTTTAGCAGCTTTTAAATATATTTTTCCAGCTTCAGTAGGTGTAAAACCAGTTCTTGAACGAAAGAAAAGAGGAGTTTCAAGTTCTTTTTCTAAATTTAAAAGCTGTTGATTAAGTGCAGAAGGAGTAATATAAAGCTTTTCTGCAGCTCTTGTAATATTTTTTTCTTCAGATATTTTTATGATATATTCTATCTCTTTCAAATTCATAAAGGCCTCCTTTTTTAATCAAATAATATATAATTTAGAGACTTTTGTCAATACTATTAATTTTTTTAATAATATTTATAGAATTATTAATTTAACTTTCACAATTATATTTGATATAATTTGAGCAATAAGAACTAAAAGTAAAATTTTTGTAATAAAATAGCGCTATTAAAAAATTTAGTGGAGGACAGAATGGATTTTGAAAAAGAGTTTGAAATAAAAAATAAGAAATATAGAAGCAGTGTGCTTACGAATGGATTAGGACGTACAGGTCAAAGAGCTCTTTTATATGCGACAGGTATGGATGAAGAGGATATGAAAAAGCCATTTATAGCAGTAATAGGATCCTTCAGTGAGATGGTACCAGGACATGTACATTTAAGAGAGTTAGCAGAATATGTAAAACAAGGAATTATAGAAATGGGAGGAGTTCCTAGACAATCAGAAACAATAGCTATTTGTGATGGTCTTTGTCAAGGACATAAAGGAATGTGTTATCCTCTTGCAAGTAGAGAATTAATAGCTGATTCTATAGAAATGGTAGTAGAAGCTCATCATTTTGATGCAATGGTTCTATTACCAGGATGTGATAAAATTATTCCAGGAATGCTTATGGCTGCAGCAAGACTAAATATTCCAGCAATAATTGTTCCAGGAGGACCTATGCTTCCAGGAAATGTGGGAGGAAATCCTTTGTTTTGTTCTAGCGAATTAAGAGAATATCCAGGAAGAGTAGAAGTTGGAACAGTAACAGTAGAGGAAATGAAAGAGGCAGAAAAAAATGCACTTCCAACTGTAGGAAGTTGTGCACATTTAGGAACAGCAAATTCTATGTGCATGTTAAGTGAAGTACTTGGAATGTCTTTACCTGGAGCTGGAACTGCATCAGCAGTTTCAAATAAAAGAAAAAGAATAGCAAAAGCCTCAGGTAGATATATAATGGAGCTTTTAAATAAAAATATAACTCCAAGAAAGATATTAACAAGAGAAGTAATGTTAAATGGTATTGTTGGAGCTATGGCAACAGGATCTTCTACTAATTTAGTTCTTCATCTTTTGGCAATAGCACATGAAGCTGGAGTGGAGCTAAATTTAAAAGATTTTGATAAGATTAGTAAAGAGATACCTTTTATATGCAATCTTCAACCATCAGGAAAATATCCAATTGTATCCTTAGATGCAAGTGGTGGTATTCCTGCTGTACTTAAGACATTAGAAGATAAGCTTCATACAGATGTAATGACAGTAACAGGAAAAACTTTAAAAGAGTTATTAGAAAAAGTGATTGTGAAACCAGATGATGTATTAAAAACTATAGAAAATCCACAAAAAAAAGAGGGAGGAATAGCAGTTCTTTATGGAAATTTAGCTCCTAATGGTGCTGTAATAAAGCAATCTGGAGTTAAAGAAAAAATGTATTATTTTAAAGGAAAATCAAAAGTATTTAATTCGATGGAAGAAGCAGATTTTGCAATTGAAAATAATAAAATAGAAAAAGGAACTGTAATAGTAATAAGATATGAGGGACCTAAAGGGGGACCTGGAATGAGAGAGATGCTTTCAACAACAGCTCTTATAATGGGTAGAGGAATGGATGAAGATTGTGCTCTTATTACTGATGGACGTTTTTCAGGTGCTACTCATGGACCTTGTGTTGGACATATTTCTCCAGAAGCTGCAGCAGGTGGTCCGATAGCATTTGTACAAGATGGAGATATCATAGAAATAGATATTTTAAAACGTACATTGAAAATAGAAGTGGATGAAGAAGAATTTGAAAGAAGAAAGAAAAATTGGCACCCTGTAAAAAAACCAAGAAAACCAGCATTAGCTAAGTATGCTGAATTAGTAACTTCTGCTGATACAGGAGCAATTATAGATGTTTCAAAATTTTAAATATTAAAAAGAGAGGGGAATGGATTTTATGACATATGAAACTCAAATGTTATTAGGACTTTTTTTGGGAATAGCTTTAATGATAATTTTAGTAATGAAGACAAAAACTCATACATTTACAGCTTTATTAATAGCTGCTTTAGTAACAGGAATTATAGGTGGAATGAATCCTAATGAAATTGTAAAAGCAATTTCAAAAGGATTTGGAAATACGTTGGCAAATACAGGAATAATAATAGGTCTTGGAGTAATGATGGGAGGGGTTTTAGAAAAATCAGGAGCTGCAGAAAGACTTGCTTATACATTTATAAAACTTATAGGAAAAGGCAGAGAAGAGTGGGCTTTAGCTATAACTGGTTGGATAGTATCTATACCTGTTTTTGCAGATTCAGCCCTTGTAATTTTTACACCTCTTTGTAAAGCTCTTTCTAGAGTAACAGGAAAATCAATTATTGGTCTTGCTTTATCTCTTGCATGTGGACTTCAACTTACTCATACAATGGTTCCACCTACTCCTGGTCCACTTACAGCAGCAGGTATGATGGGTGTGGATATCGGACAAATGATAATAGCAGGAAGTTTATTATCACTTCCTATATTTATAGCATCAACTTTATATTCTAAATGGATTGGGACAAAAATTTATCAAATTCCTCATATAGATGGAACTTATGATAGAAAAGAATTTAAAAAAGAATATATAAAAACAATGGAACAGCTTGAAAATATAATGAATGTAAAAGATTTACCAAAACTTTGGAATTCGTTATCTCCTATAGTTATTCCTCTTGTATTAATTTTTTCTAAAACAATCTTAGATATAACAAATATAAAAACAGGTCCAATTTATTATATAATTACTTTATTAGGAGCTCCAATAGTTGCTCTTGGAATAGGTACTATTTTAGCAGTATATGGTCTTGGAAGTAAACTTACCAAAGAAGAAATAATAAATATTATGAATGAAAGTATAAAGGATACAGGTATTATTATGTTAATAACAGGAGCAGGGGGATCATTAGGAAATGTAATTAAAGAAAGTGGAATAGGAGGAGTACTTGGAGATATGGTAGTAACTTGGCCATTACCAGCTATACTTATTCCAGTTATAATTGCAGCGCTTATGAGAATTGCCCTAGGTTCTGCAACAGTAGCTATAACGACAGCAGCATCTCTTACAGCTCCTCTTGTATCAATGTTAGGAGTATCTCCAGTTCTTCTTGCTTAAGCATGTTGTATTGGTGCTATTTCTTTTGGTTATTTTAATGATAGCGGATTTTGGGTATTCAATGGAATGTTTGGGCTTACCGAAATGAAAGATCAATTGAAATGTAAAACTGCAGTATCAATGGTAATGGCTGGAGTAGGAGTATTAGAACTAATTGTTTTAAATATATTTATCTGAGTATTTGAATAAAATTATATACTAATCCTCATTTTAAGGGCTGTTATAAATTAGTTTTTTAATTACTAATTTATTCAGCTCTTTTTTATTTAAATAAAATTAGGCTGTTGCAAATTTATAAAATGCAACAGCCTACATTAAAAATTTTAAGAGTATTATAGTTTTATTTTTTAGTCTATAAATTTAAATAAATTCAATCCAATTTCTTTGTCTAATTCTCTTTCTACTGTTCCTTCAGCTTTTGTAATAACAAATTCTCCTGTAGCAGAAATAAAACATTCATTAAGATGTCCTCCGAAAATCTGCATATTTTTGTTACATACATTGATATGACAGTGCAGATAAGTTTTTCCATTTGAAGTAGAAATATTTCCAATGAAAGAAGTTATTTCCATAGGTCCTGTCAATGTTGTTTTATGATAAAATTTTTCTTGGATATCAAAAAGTCCGATTGTAAGCTTATCTGTTGCTCCAAGTCCCTCTATTTTTCCTAAAGTAATATTTTCTTTTTCACATACTTCTTTAAGTTTTGCAAGTACTTCTTCTCCTCTGTCAATTCTTACAAAATAAAAATTGTTTGATTGTTTGTATTCCATAAGTATACCTCCTTTTAAGCTTAATATATGTGAGATAATATTAGTATAATATGAAATATGTATTTTGTAAAATTTAAAAAATTAAGAAAGTTATTAGATATTTTAAGACTTATTGAGTTTAATAAGTCCATTTTTTTTGCTACAGTATTTTTTGGCAAGTTCTATGAAAGCTTGAGCAGGTTTTGAAAGATAGCTGTCTTTTTTATAGCTTATAGAAACATCCCATGAAGGAAATCCTTTTATTCTAAAGTAGGAGATATTTTTGTTTTCACTTTTTACATAATAGTAAGGTACAACAGCACAAGAAAGATTGAATTCTACTGCTCTTACAATACTGCTTGTATAGGTTGTTTCAAAAAGAATACGAGGTTCAAATCCAGCATCTTTAAAAATTTCATCAATAACATCTCTGTTGGTTGATTTTTTATTCATAAATACAAATGGTTCATCTTTAAAATTCAAAAGATCCACAGGTTCTTTTGCAGCTTCAGAATTAACAAATGGATGTTTTTTTGAAGTTATAAGAACCATCTCCTCAGAATATAAAACTATATAGTTATCTTTTGTCCTTTGATTTTTGGATAAAGTCATAAATCCTAAATCTAGTTCACCTTTTTCCATCTTTTTCTGTTGTTCATATACAGACATCTCTATTGGTTCAACAATAACATTGGGATATAGTTTTTGAAAATCAGAAAAAATAGATGTGAATAATTCGATTCCTCTTCCTGCTGTAAGTCCGATTGTAAGTTTTCTTTTATGATGTTCAATACAATCATATATCTGATTGTATGTATTTTTTTGTATTTCCAGAATTTTTTTTGCATTTTCAATATATATTTCTCCTACTTCTGTAAGATGCCAATCAGTTCTTGAACGATGGAAAAGCTGAGCTCCAAGTTCTTTTTCTAATTTTAAAAGCTGCTGATTCAGTGCAGATTGGGAAATAAAAAGCTTTTCAGCAGCATGAGTGATATTTTTTTCTTTTGCGATTTCTACAATATATTCCAGCTGTTTTAAATCCATTTTTCCCTCGCTTTAAATTTATTTTTATTCTATCAATTAAATTATAAGTTACAAGTTTGCTAAAAGCAATAATTTTTTCAAAGTTATAAGAAAAATTAACAAAACTATAAGAAAAATTAAGACGAATCTTAAAAAAAAGAATTTTACTTAATAGAAATTTTAGTTTAAAATATGATTGAAACAAGATTAAATGTTTTTATTTTATAAAAAATGTTTTGAAAAAGGATGAAAAAAAGTTTGGGAGGTATGAAATGAAAAAGTTTGTGAAAGTATTAATGTTAATGCTTGGTCTGATTTCTATGGTAGTTTTTACAGGATGTGGAAAAGAGAAAGAAACAGCTACAACTTTTAATGGAAAAAATGTAAGAGTTGTTATAGGTTCTACATCTACATCAGGAGATTCTTATTTAATAGCAGATACTGTATCGAGACATTTAGGTAAAGCTCTTGGAGCTAACATGAAAGTTGATGCAGTTGGGGCTGCAGAAGCACTTGCAGCTATGCAGGATTCTAAACCTGATGGAAATACAATTATGATGTTCCATGATATGACTTATTTAGGTGTATCATTTAAATCTTATGATGATATATATAAATTAGAAAATATGGAAGTTGGTCCTCGTATTGCACAAAACCCTGGAGCAGCTTGGGCAGCAGGAATCAACGCACCTTATAATGATTTAACAGAAATTCCTAAGTATTTAAAAGAAAATCCAAATGCTATCTGCCGTATGGCTTGTGAAGCTGGAGGAGTTTCTCACGTTGGATTTATAGCTTTCTATGATTGGGTAGTTAAAACTTATGGTCAAGATGTAGCAGATCGTATAGTAGTAGTTGTTGGTGGTTCAACAGCAGACAAATGTCAACTTCTATGGGATGGAAACTGCGACGTAATATTTGCTGACTATGCTTCATTAAAAGATTATACAGAAACAGATGATGCAAAAATTGCTATGAAATTTGTAGGTCTTTTAGATAATATTGAAGGTGTAGATGTTAAATCTTATGCAGATTTAGGAATAACTGTAAATGATAAAGAATTCAGATTCTCTAAAGATTTCTTAATCTATATGCCTAAAGATTTCCCAGCAGAATTAGTAGCGGAGTTAGATACAGCTATGGAAAAAGTATCAGCTGATCCTCAATTCAACGAAGATTTAGGAAGAATGAACTACCGTGCTGGATTCTTAAATGCAGCAGATGCTAAAGCATTTATTTATGGAAAAAGAGATGGAATTCAAACTCTTATAGATAATTCACCATCACTTGACGATTTAGTTCAAAAATAAAAAGATTAAAAAATAAAGTTATTTAAAGTTTGGGAGAAATTTAAGAAATTAAATTTCTCCCTCTTTAAAAAGGAAATATTAAGAAAAAAGGAGTTAAAATGATTAAGATTAATTATATACCATCAAAATCACACTGGCTTGTTCCTCCTATCATAATGGGAATTTTAGCAATATTGCTGGTAATAATGATGATTGAAAGATACTTTGAAACAAAAAAATCTGGAAAACCTTTTATAAATATTTCAGGTTATAGATTTTTTCAAGAAAACTGGGATAAATTAAGACTTATAGGCGGACTTTTATTATTTGTTATTTATATAAAAGCGATGGAATTTATAGGTTTCCTTCCAGCAAGTATTACTTGTATCTTCTTATTTAATGTGTTATTTACAGGTGTTGAAGATTTAAAAGGTGTAGCAGTGGGAGTGAAAGAAAAAACTTTCTATAAAAATCCTGGATTTAAATCTGTTGCTAACTCAATAATAATTTCAACTGTGTTTGCTGTAGGGGTATGGTTCATATTTGGACAGGTATTCCAAATTACATTACCGTAGGAGGATATAATTATGATAGAATTTGGAGTTTTACAATTTGTAGTAGCTGCCTTAGGTGTTTTTGTAGGAATAATATTCGGTGCTATTCCTGGAATGACAGCTACAATGGCAATCGCTATATTTTTACCGTTAACTTATGCTTATGATTTAAATACATCACTTTATTTATTGCTTGGTCTTTATGTTGGAGGTATCAGTGGAGGACTTATTCCAGCAATTCTTATAAATATACCTGGAACACCTTCATCTATTACAACTGGATTTGACGGACACCCAATGGCAAAAAGAGGTGAAGGAGAAAGAGCTTTAAAAATAGGTATAACTGCATCACTTCTTGGAGGTATGATAAGTTTAGGAGCTCTTTGGCTATTTACTCCTCCTCTTGCAAGACTTGCAATAAAATTCTCTGCTATAGAAAAATTCTTAATCATATTGTTTGCAATGACAGTAATAGCTGCTCTTTCAAAAGGAAATATGATTAAAGGTATATTTGCAGGATTCTTGGGAACTTTTATATCTCTTATTGGACAGTTTCCTGATAACAATATGGTAAGAATGGTTCCTGACTTTTTAAGAGTTGAACTTAGAAGTGGATTCCAGCTTCTTCCAGTTCTTATTGGATTATTTGCTTTAAGTCAAATATTTGAAGAAGCTGAAGATGGAATGAAAGCAAATGCAATAGTAGCTGAGATGACAGATAATACAAGAAAATTCTCATTTAAAGATTTTAAAGGTCAATTTGTAAATGTTATTCGTTCATCAGGAATAGGAACATTTATGGGAATTCTTCCAGGAGTTGGAGGAAGTGCTGCTTCAATTCTTTCATACTCACAGGCTAAAAACTTCTCTAAAAATCCAGATGAATTTGGAAAAGGTGCAGTTGAGGGACTTGTTGCCAGTGAATCTGCAAACAATGGACTTACAGGTGGAGCATTAATACCTCTTCTTTCTTTAGGAATACCAGGGGATAGTACAACAGCAGTTCTAGTAGGAGCATTTATGCTTCAAGGAATCCAAGTTGGACCTCTGTTTATCTCTAAAAACCCAGCAACATGGCATACAATTTTATTTGCTTTATTAATTTGTAATGCTCTTATGTTCTTAATAATGTTCTATCCAATTAAATATATTGCAAAAGTAATTCAATTCCCTAAAACAAGAATATATCCAGTAATTATTCTTATGTGTGTTGTCGGAGCTTATGCAAACCGTAACGGAAATATGTTTGATGTATGGACTTTATTCCTATTTGGTATAATCGGATATATATTTGGAAAATTAAAATTATCAACAGCTTGTTTCTTAATAGGATTTATCTTAGGTCGTGATCTTGAGAAATATTTTGTTGACTCAATAAAAGGTTCAGGAGGAGATTTGATGTGCTTCTTCCAAAGACCTATCGGATTAGGAATCTGGGTATTAATTTTATTATCAATAGCTTATGCTCTATATGATAACTATAAATTTAAAGATAGATAATTTTAAATATTAAAAGGTGGAAAAATGAAGACTGTATCATGTATAAAGATAAAAGACATAGATAATGTGGCTGTTGCAGTTGAAGAAATAAAAGCTGGAACAACAGTTATGAATGAAATTACAGCCTTGAATGATATCCCTCAAGCTCATAAAATTGCTCTATGTGATATTAATAAAAATGAACCGATAATAAGATATGGAGTAGTTTTAGGATATGCTGTTGATGATATTAAAAAAGGTCAGTGGATAAATGAAAAAATGCTTGTACTTCCAACACCTCCGTCAGTAGATAATATGGAGTTTGGAGTAAATCTTGTTACTGAACTTCCAGAACCTACTGTAACAACTTGGGAAGGATACAAAAATCCAAATGGAGGATATGCAGGAACAAGAAATATTTTAGGAATCAGTACAACAGTTCAATGTGTTACAGGAGTTTTGAATGTAGCTGTTGAAAAAATTAAAAAAGAACTTTTACCTAAATATCCAAATGTTGATGGTGTTGTAGCTATAAATCATGCTTATGGATGTGGAGTAGCGATAAATGCTCCTGAAGCTAAAGTGCCTATAAGAATACTTCGTAATCTGTCAAAGCATCCAAATTTTGGCGGACAAATGATGGTAGTAGGGCTTGGATGTGAAAAATTTACTGTTGATATGCTGTGTGATAAAGAGGATATTACTCCTGAAAATGTAATCATTTTACAAGAGAAAAAAGGATTTGCAGAGATGATAGATTCAATCATGGAGATGGCAGATAAGAAACTTGCTGTTCTTAATGAAAGAAAGAGAGAAACTCTTCCATTATCAGATCTTCTTATAGGAATGCAGTGCGGAGGAAGTGATGCTTTTTCAGGTGTAACAGCTAACCCTTCTGCAGGATATGCTGCTGATATGCTTGTTAAAGGAGGAGCAACAGTAATGTTCTCTGAAGTTACAGAGGTAAGAGACGGAGTTCATATTATAGGGGAACGTTGTGTAAATTCAGAAGTGGGAGAAAAACTTGCTGCTGAAATGAGATGGTACGATAAATATCTTGAAGAGGGAGAGGTAGACAGAAGTGCTAATCCTACTCCTGGAAATAAAAAAGGCGGACTTGCAAATATAGTTGAAAAAGCTATGGGTTCTATAGCAAAATCAGGAACATCTCCAATAGTGGAAGTTCTTTCACTAGGAGAAAAACCAACAAAACATGGACTTATTTATGCAGCAACTCCAGCAAGTGATATAGTATGTGGACCATGCCAACTAGCATCTGGAATAGGACTGCAGGTATTTATGACAGGTCGTGGAACTCCTTACGGTCTGGCAGTGGCTCCTGTAATAAAAGTTTGCTCAAGAAATGATATGAAAAATCAATGGTTTGATCTTATTGATATAAATGCGGGACCAATAGCAACAGGAGAAGCAACAATAAAAGATATAGGAACTTTATTATTTAATGAAATTATAGATGTTGCAAGTGGAAGAAAACAAAGTTTTGCAGAGAAATATAAGCTTCATAATGACTTCTGTATTTTTAACCCAGCACCTATAACTTAATAAAAAAGAGGTAGAAATATGGAGATATCAAAAATTTTATCTCTTCAGGGAATATTATTTCTCCTTATGGTAATTGGAATAATTGTCAAGAGAAAAGGAATACTTACTGAAGAGGGAAGAGCAGTTCTTACAGATTTGCTTATATATGTATTTTTACCTGCAATGATAACAAATTCTTTCAGAGTTAAATTTAATTATGAAATATTGATAAAATTTATAGTGATAATAGTATTTGCTTTTGCAGCACAGTTTATAAGTATGTTTTTAGCAGGTATCTTATACAAGAATCAGCCTGAAGGAAGAAGAAAAGTTTTAAAATATGCAACTGTTTCATCAAATGCTGGATTTATGGGACTGGCAGTTGTTGAAGGAGTTTATGAATTAGCTGGGCTTATGTATGGTTCAGTTTGTCTTATACCACAGAGAATAGTTATGTGGTCAGCAGGGATTTCTTGTTTTACAGCTTCAGGAAGCAAAAAAGATATTTTTAAGAGAGTGGCACTGCACCCTTGTATAATAGCTGTTTATATAGGATTGATACTCATGTTTTTTCAAATTAATCTTCCATTTTTTCTTGATAAAACTTTAAAGAGTGTGGGAGGTTGTACTACAGCTGTTTCTATGATTTTAATCGGAAGTATTTTGGGGGAGATAGAGGATGTAAAATCAGTAGTTTCAAAAACAGTGTTGTATTATTCGTTTATAAGACTTATTTTGATACCATTTATAGTATTTTCATTATGCAGAATATGTGGTGTAAATCCTTTAAGTACAGGAATAGAAGTTCTTATAAGTGGAATGCCTGCAGCTAGTACGAGTGCTATTTTAGCAGCAAAATATAATGGGGACTATATTTTTGCGGGAAAATGTATAGTATGCAGTACAGTTTTATCAATAATAACTATACCACTGTGGTGTATGGTTCTTTAAATGTAATAGAATATTAATTTTACTGAAAATTTAAATTACTAAAAAAGGAGCAATTTTATTTGTTCCTTTTTTATAAGACGGATTTTTACAATAAGAAAAACTTAGAGAAGTATTAAAAAGAAGAAGTTCACTTAATTATAAAAATGCAGTAAAATAAAAGCAAGAAAACAGACAAAAATTTTTATAACAGAACTAAATGTATTAAAAATTATGATTAGTGAGAAAGATATTAAAAAGGAGAAGAAGATGACACCTAAAATTATTGAAATGAATGTAATTCCAGTTGCAGGATATGACAGTATGCTTTTAAACCTAAGCGGAGCTCATGGACCATATTTCACAAGAAATATAGTTATATTAAAAGCTGACAATGGAGAAATCGGAGTTGGAGAAGTTCCTGGAGGAGAAAAAATAAGAAAAACTCTTGAAGATGCTAAATCTTTAGTAGTAGGAAGAAGCATTGGAGAATATAAAAATATAGTAAAAAGTATTCATGATACTTTCATAGACAGAGATTCTTCTGGAAGAGGAACTCAAACATTTGACCTTAGAACAACAGTTCATGTAATGACAGCAGTTGAAGCACCGCTTCTTGATCTTATGGGAAAATACTTAAATGTTCCAGTTGCTGCACTTCTTGGTGAAGGACAACAAAGAGAAAAAGTTAAAGTTCTAGGATACCTTTTCTATGTTGCTGACAGAAACAAAACTGATCTTCCATATTTAGCAGGAGATGATAATTCTGATGAATGGGGAAGAATTAGAAGAGATGAAGCAATGACTCCTGAAAAAATAGTAGCTCTTGCAAAAGCAGCTCATGCAAGATATGGATTTGAAGATTTCAAATTAAAAGGTGGAGTTTTAGAAGGTAAAGAAGAAATAAAAGCTATAAAAGCACTTCATGAAGCATTCCCAGAAGCAAGAATTACTCTTGATCCAAATGGAGCATGGTCATTAAAAGAAGCAGTATCTTTATGTAAAGATATGCACGGAATCCTTGCTTATGCAGAAGATCCTTGCGGAGCTGAAGATGGATTCTCAGGAAGAGAAGTTATGGCTGAATTCAGAAAAGCAACAGGACTTCCAACAGCAACAAATATGATAGCTACTGATTGGAGACAAATGCAGCACTCTGTAGCTCTAAACAGTGTTTCTATCCCTCTTGCAGATCCACATTTCTGGACAATGGAAGGTTCAGTAAGAGTAGGACAAATGTGTAATGAATTTGGTTTAACTTGGGGATCTCATTCAAATAACCACTTTGATATATCTCTTGCAATGTTCAGCCATGTAGCAGCAGCAGTTCCTGGAAATATTACAGCTATTGATACTCACTGGATTTGGCAAGATGGACAAGATCTAACTAAAAATGCACATAAAATAGTAAACGGAGAGATAACAGTTCCAAAAGATGTACCAGGACTTGGAATAGAGATAGACATGGATAAAATCATGGCAGCTCACAAATTATATGTAGAAAAAAATCTTGGTGCAAGAGATGACTCTGTAGCAATGCAATATTTAATAAAAGATTGGAAATTTGATAACAAAAAACCATGTCTTGTAAGATAATTAAGTTGAATAGTACATACATTTTATAATCCTAAACTATTAAAGAAAGAGCAGTTTTTAAAACTGCTCTTTCTCTTTATATAAATTAAAGTTTCTAAGAGTAAATGCGAGATCTAAAATAGAAAAATCTTTAAGATTTCTAGGATCATATCCTGTGAGTTTTTCTATTTTGTTCAGTTGATATTGAAGAGTGTTTTTATGCATAAAAAGTTCAGCAGATGCATTTTTTATACTGCCATTATTCTTTTTATAAGCATTAAAAATTTCATAGAAAGAACAGAATTCATCTTTATCCAGCATTCCAATAACTTTATTTGTGAATTCAAAAATTTTTTCCTGGCTGATATTTGGAAGAAGAATTCCCAAATCTAATTCTGAATAAAGAAGATATTTTTTATCTGTATTAAAATTAAGAGCATATTTTAGAGCATTTTTTGCTTCAGAATATGAAGTTATAAAATCTTTTGGAGATTTGGCAGGTTCACCTATACCAAATTTAAAATCAAATTTTAAAGATTCAGAAAGATTTTTTTGTATTGCAGAGATAAACTCTTCAATATAATTTTTTTTATCTGAATTTAAGAATATAATAATTTGATCAGAAGTAATAGCAAAAATATTTTTTTTATTCCTAGCCAAAAAAGTTTCTAAAATTTTATAAAGATCATTATTATCTTTAAAATTATTGTTAATATTTCCAATAATAACTGTGTATGGGAAAGAAAGAGAAGTGTAAAACTCTATATTTTTATAATTACCAAAAAGCATAGTTTCAATAATATTTCTATTTTGTTCTCTTTTTTTTATAGAAAGTTCCTTAAGCCATGCTTCTTTTACAAGAATCTCTGTCATAGATTTTATAATTTTACCAAATCTTTCCACATCTTTTCTATCTCCAGTAATTCCAATAACTCCAACAATTTCATTGTTAAGATGGACAGGGATATTTATTCCTTTTTTACTTCCTGCATACTCTGTATCACTGTTTATTACAACATCACTGTTTGTGGAAATACATTTTAAAGAAGCCTCATGTATTTGTCCGATTCTTTTTCTATCAGTACTTGCAATAATATATCCGTCTGTATTAATAAAATTTAAATCTTGATTAATAATATCTTTCATATCTTTAACAATTTTTAAAGCAATATCAGTAGGAATATTCATATTTCACCCCTTTAAAATAAATATCTTAAGTTAATATTATCATATTAAAATAAAAAATACAAAAAAATATGTTATATATAACAAAAAAAATAAAAAATAGAGAAAAATAATGTTCTGCATAACATTGAATAAGAGAGATAATTAGTTTAAAATAAGACATAATAAGAAATATAATATAAAACACAACAACTAATAAAATATATGGAGGTAAAAATGAAAGTAGGATTTATCGGATTAGGAATAATGGGAAGACCAATGTGTAAAAATGTTTTAAAAGCAGGATATGAAGTAACTGTTTTTGATTTTAATACAGCAGCAGTTGAAGATTTAGTATCTTGTGGTGCAAAAGCAGCAAAATCAGGAAAAGAAGTTGGAGAAAACTGTGATGTTTTAATCACTATGCTTCCAAACTCACCTCATGTTAAATCAGCTTTATTTGATGCAAATGGAGCAGCTGAAGGATTAAAAGCAGGTTCAGTTGTAATAGACATGAGTTCTATAAACCCAGTAGAAAGCCAAAATATCGCAGCTAAATTAGCAGAAATCAATGTAGGATTCTTAGATGCTCCAGTATCAGGAGGAGAACCAAAAGCTATCGACGGAACAATATCTGTAATGGTTGGAGGAGAACAAGAATTATTTGATAAATATTATGATTTAATGAAATCTATGGCAGGTTCAGTAGTAAGAACAGGAGCAGTTGGAGCAGGAAATACAACAAAACTTGCTAACCAAATGATAGTTGCTGTAAACATTGCAGCTCTAAGTGAAGCTTTTGTACTTTGTGAAAAAGCAGGAGTAGATCCACAATTAGTATTTGAAGCTATAAGAGGAGGACTTGCAGGAAGTACAGTAATGAACGCAAAAGCTCCAATGATGTTATCAAGAAACTTTGAACCAGGATTCAGAATTGAATTACACATAAAAGACTTACAAAATGCACTTGATACATCTCACTCAATCAATGTATCTCTACCATTAACAGCTCAAGTTATGGAAATGATGCAATCTCTTAAAATAGACGGAAGAGAGAAAAAAGACCACTCAGCTTTACTAAACTATTATGAAAAAATAAACAACATCACTGTTGGTAAAAAAGACTAATAATTTATTTGATGAGAAAAGTTTGGGAGGATTTTAAATGGATTTAAGTTTGTTGAAAGGGATATATGTTCCAATTATCACTCCAGTTGATGAGAATGAAAATGTGGACATAGAAAAATTAAGAAAACAAGTTAACTTTGTAATAGACGGTGGTGTAAGCGGAATACTTGCACACGGAAGCAACAGCGAATTTTATATGTTTGATGAAGAGGATTATGAAAAAATAACAAAAGTTATTTTAGAAGAAGTTAATGGAAGAGTTCCTGTAATAATGGGAGTTGGAGCTATAAGAACTTCTAAATGTGTAAAACTTGCTCAACTTGGAAAAAGACTTGGAGTTGACGGAATTGCACTTTTACAGCCAATGTTTTTAAAACCTACAGAGGATGAGCTGTTTTTACACTATAAAACAGTAGCAGAATCAATAGGAGACCTTCCTCTATTAATTTATAATAATCCAAGAATAGGATATACTCTTTCTGCTGATTTAGTAGAAAAACTTGCAAGAGAGGTAAAAAATATTGTTGGTATTAAAGATTCAAGTGGAGATATCAACCAAGTTCTTGAATTTATAAGAAGAACAAGAGATCTTGGATTCAAAGTATTTGGAGGAAAAGACACATTAATTTATTCTTCATTAACAATAGGAGCAGTTGGAGGAGTATGTACTACTGCCAACATATTCCCAGAATTAGTAACATCAATATATAATAAATTTGCAGAAGGAAACTTAAAAGAATCTCTTGAACTTCAATTTAAATTAAATCCTGTAAGATTATCAATGGATAAAGCAAGTTTCCCTGTAGCAGCTAAAGATATGGCAAACATAAATAAAATGAATGTTGGAGCACCAATTAAACCTACTCTTCCATCGAAAGAAGCTGTAGTAGATTTTATGGCTGGAAAAATGGATGAAGCTGGTTTATTAAAGAGGTAAGCTTATGAAAAATATGAAAATAGTAGTTGCTGTAGATTCTTTCAAAGGGAGTGCAACTTCAAAAGAGGTTTCTGAATATATTGAAAAGGGAATAAAACATATATGCAAAGATGCTTTCGTAAAAAAAGTTGCTATTGCTGATGGAGGCGAGGGAACAGTAGAAGCTATTGTTGAATCTGCTTCTGGAAAATATATGTTTGAAAAAGTTCATGGTCCTCTTGGAGCAGAAGTAAATGCCAGATATGGAATTTTAGATGATAAAATTGCTGTAATGGAGATGGCAGAAGCATCAGGAATAAATCTTGTAAAACGTGAAGAACTAAATCCTTTTGCAGCCAGTACATATGGTGTTGGAGAGGTTTTAAAAGCTGTACTTGACAGAGGAATAAGAGAGATTTATATAGGTGTTGGAGGAAGTGCCACAAATGATGGGGGAGCAGGAATGCTTGTTTCATTAGGGGCAGAGTTCTATGATGCTGAAGGAAATAAAATAGGATATACTCCTACAGAACTTAAAAAGTTAAAAAGAATAGATCTTTCAAATTTTGACAAAAGAGTAGCAGAAGCTAAAATTACGGTTTTATCAGATGTTCGTAATACTCTTTGTGGAGAAAATGGAGCTTCCTATATATTTGGTCCTCAAAAGGGAGCAACTCCTGAAGGTGTAAAAGAACTTGACAGCATTTTAAGAAATTATGGGAATATAATAGATGAAATATCTGGAAAAGACTATTCTAATCATCCAGGAAGCGGAGCAGCAGGAGGGCTTGGGTATGCACTTCTAAGTGTCTGCAAAGCAGAATTTAAAGAGGGAATAGTAAAAATAATGGATCTTATAAATTTGGAGGAAACTCTTAAAGATGCAGATCTTGTTATTACAGGAGAGGGAAGAATAGACAACCAGTCTGTATGTGGAAAAGCTCCTGTAGGAATAGCAAAATTGGCTAAAAAATATAATATACCAGTTATTGCTGTGGTAGGAAGTTCTGCAAGAGATCTTGAAGAGATCTATAAAAATGGAATAGATTTAGTACTGGATATTATTAATGAACCTATGAGCCTTGATAAAGCAATAAAAGATGTGGGAGAGCTTCTTGAGTTTACAGGTGAAAAGGCAATAAGAGCATTTATGATTGGAAAGAAATTTTAAATGTGTTAATAAGAGGCTGTTTCAGACAGCCTCTTTTTTATATAATTTGAATATATAAACTATATTTAAAAGGAGCTGTTATGAGAAAAATATTAGTTACTATACCTATGGAAGAAAAACATAAAAGAGAGATAAAAGAAATAGCTTTTGATGCTGAAATAAAATATTGTCCTGCCAGTGAAGTTACTAAGGAAGATATATATCAGGCAGATATAATCTTAGGAAATGTACCTGTAAAAATTTTAAAGGAAAGTAAAAATTTAAAATGGATACAGCTTAACAGTGCAGGAGCAAATAACTATACAGAAAAAGGTGTGCTGAAAGAGGGTGTGATTCTTACTAATGCAACAGGTGCTTATGGCTTAGCAATATCTGAACATATGTTGGCTATGGTACTGGCACTTCAGAAAAAAATCTGTCTTTATGCAGAAAATCAAAAAAATCATCTTTGGAAAGATGAAGGAGAGGTTTTATCTATATATGGTTCTAAAACTCTTGTGGTAGGTCTTGGAGATATAGGGGGAGAGTTTGCCAAAAAGATGTATGCTCTTGGAAGCAGAGTATATGGAATAAAAAGACACAAAACAGAAACTCCTTCATATATTGAAGAGATGTATCAGATGGAGGAACTTGAAGAGATACTTCCTAAATTTGATATAGTGGCTGTTTCTCTTCCAGAAACTAAAGAAACTACAAATCTTTTTGATGGTTCGAAATTCAGCAAAATGAAAAGAAGTTCCTTATTTTTAAATGTAGGAAGAGGAAGTACAGTAAACAGTTTGGATCTATGTGAAGCATTAAACAGTGGAAAAATTGGAGGAGCAGGGATAGATGTAACAGATATAGAGCCTCTTCCAAAGGACAGTCCTCTGTGGGATGCAAAAAATATATTGATAACACCTCATGTATCAGGAGGGTATCATTTAAAAGAAACTCTTGAAAGGATAAGAAATATAGCAATAGATAATTTAAAATCTTATTATGGAAATAAACCTATGAAAAATCTAGTGGATTTTCAAACAGGATATAGAAAATTTGTAAAATAAATAGAGGAGGAAATTTTATGAATAAAAAAGTAGTTTTATCAGATGGAACAGAATTAGGAAATTTAGGAATAGGAACATGGTATATGGGGGATTCTCAAAGAGCTAGAGAAGAAGAGATAAAAAGTATAAGATATGCAATAGATAATGGTGTAACAACAATAGATACAGCAGAAATGTATGGAAACGGAAGAAGTGAACTTCTTGTAGGTGAAGCAATTAAGGGATATGACAGAGAAAAACTTTTTATAATTTCAAAAGTTCTTCCAAGCAATGCAGGAAGAGGAAGAATTTTTCAAGCTTGTGAAAAAACTTTGGAAAGATTAGGGACAGATTATTTAGATCTATATCTTCTTCATTGGAGGGGAATGATACCTTTTGAAGAAACTATTGAATGTATGGAAGAGCTTGTAAGAAGAGGAAAAATTCGTCGTTGGGGAGTATCTAACATGGATATAGATGATATGGAAGAGATAGTAAATCTTTCTGAAGGAGAAAATTGTCGTGTAAATCAAGTGCTTTATCATCTTGGTTCAAGAGGTATAGAGTATTCTTTAAAACCTTTTACAGACAGAAATAATATTGCAACAATAGCATATTGTCCTTTAGCACAAGGGGGAAGACTTAGAGGACAGCTTTTGGAATCAGAAACAGTGAAAAAAATTGCAGCAAAGCATAAGATAACTCCAATGCAGGTACTTTTATGTTTTGTATTAAGTCAGAATAATATGTTGGCTATACCTAAAGCATCTAAACTTGAACATATGAAACAGAATATAGAGTGTCTTAAAATAAAACTGGACAATGATGATTTAAGAGCATTGGACAAGGCATTTCCTGCTCCTGTAAGAAAGGTTCCTTTAGATATAGAATAAATTTTAGAAGTAAAATATTAAAAAAAAGATAAAAAATACAATTTTTTTAAGATCAGTAAAGAAAATTCTATTCTTAAAATATTTAAAAATAATAAATTAAAGAAACATTTAAAAAATAGATATAGGTTAGGAAAAATATATATCACTCTTTATATTGACATTGAAGATAATAAGGAGTATAATCTCACATAATTAATTGATTGCTTTACAGTAACTGCAGTACTAAAAAAATGAACAATACAAATTGAATCATTTAATTTTAAAGATTATACGATATGGGAGGGATATTTATGAAAAAGTCTTTAGTAGCGATGTTTATGACTGCAATTTCAGCAGTAAGTTTTGCTTATCATATAGGAGTAGTCAGTGGAACAGTATCACAGTCGGAAGATTCTTTAAGAGGAGCAGAAGCTGTAATGGCTAAGTATGGAGCTGCTGATAAGGGTGGAAAAGTGGTTCATATTACATATCCAGATAACTTTATGCAGGAGATGGAAACAACAATTTCTCAAATAGTTTCTTTGGCAGATGACCCTGAAATGAAAGCAGTAATTATGACAGAGGCAGTTCCAGGAACTGTTGAAGCATTTAGAAGAATAAGGGATAAAAGACCTGACATTATTTTGATGGCAAATACAGCCCATGAAGATCCTGAAATGATAGCTGATGTTTCAGATTTAGCACTTTATCCTGATGCAATAGCAAGAGGATATCTGATTGTTAAGGCTGCTCAAGATATGGGAGCAGAAAAATTTGTTCATGTATCTTTCCCAAGACACTTGAGCTATGAAATGTTATCAAGAAGAAGAAATATAATGGCTGAAACAGCAAAAGATTTAGGAATGGAATTTATAGATGTTTCTGCTCCAGATCCAGTAAGTGATGTTGGAGTTGCAGGAGCTCAACAATATATTTTGGAACAAGTACCTAACTGGCTTCAAAAATATGGTAAGAAAACAGCATTCTTTGCAACAAATGATGCTCATACAGAGCCTCTTTTAAAAAGAATAGCTGAAGATGGAGGATACTTTGTAGAAGCTGACCTTCCTTCTCCAACAATGGGATACCCTGGAGCTTTAGGAATTGATTTTAATGACAATGAAAAAGGAAATTGGCCAGCTATTCTTAAGAAAGTAGAAAAAGTTGTATCTGATAAAGGTGCAGCAGGAAGAATGGGAACATGGGCTTATTCATATAACTTCAGTGTTGCTCAAGCAATGGGAGATCATGCTGTTAATGTTATAGAAGGAAAATGCGATATTTTAGATTTTGATGCAGTTATGAACACATTAAAAGCAAATACACCTGGTGCAGGATGGAACGGAAGTTACCTTGTAGATGTAAATGGTGTTGAAAGAGATAACTACATTCTGATATATCAAGATACTTATGTATTTGGTAAAGGATACTTACATATGACTGATGTGGAAGTTCCTGAAAAATATTTTGATATCAGATAATAAAAATTAAATAATTAAAGTTTTAGAGGAAATATGAAAATTTTATTCTAAGGATAAATTTCATAAATTGGCCACAAGGTGTATTTTATATATGCCTTGTGCCTCCCCAAAACTGTCCTAAAGATATTTGAAATTCTTTTTTTAAAAAACTTGTTGAAATATTCTACATTAATTATTGACATGAAAATATATTAGCAGTATAATCTAAACATTATACAAATTTAATGCTAGAAATGTACGAGTTTTAATGGAGAGAATTAAATCAGAGTTATTTCTAAGATATTTTTGGGGAGGGAATTTTTTTATGAAAAAATTTTTTGTAGGTATTTTAATGTTTGTACTTTCAGCACTTTCTTTTGCTGAAGCAGCCTATCACATTGGTGTGGTAAGTGGAACTGTATCACAATCTGAGGATTCACTTAGAGGAGCAGAAGCTATAATGGCTAAATATGGAGCAGCTGATAAAGGTGGAATGGTAGTTCATGTTACTTATCCAGATAACTTTATGCAGGAGATGGAAACAACAATTTCTCAAATTGCTTCACTTGCAGATGATCCTAAGATGAAAGCAGTAGTTATGACAGAGGCTATTCCTGGAACTGTTGAAGCATTCAGAAGAATAAGAGCAGCAAGACCTGATATTCTTCTTATAGCAAATACAGCTCACGAAGATCCTGATATGGTAGCAGATGTAGCAGACTTAGCACTTTATCCTGATGATATTATAAGAGGATATACAATAGTAAAAGCTGCAAATATGATGGGAGCAACTAAATTTATGCATATATCATTCCCAAGACACTTAAGCTATGAGCTTCTTTCTAGAAGAAGAAATATAATGGCTGAAACAGCAAAAGATTTAGGAATGGAGTTTATTGATACTTCTGCACCAGATCCAGTAAGTGATGTTGGAGTTGCAGGAGCTCAACAGTACATTTTAGAGCAAGTACCTAACTGGATAGAAAAATATGGTAAAGATATAGCATTCTTTGCAACAAATGATGCTCATACAGAACCTCTTTTAAAAAGAATAGCTGAAGAGGGAGGATACTTTGTAGAAGCTGATATGCCATCACCTACAATAGGATATCCAGGAGCATTAGGAATAAAATTTGATGATTCTGAAAAAGGAAACTGGCCAGCTATCCTGAAAAAAGTGGAAAAGGCTGTTGTTGATAAAGGCGGAGCAGGAAGAATGGGAACATGGGCTTACTCATATAACTTCAGTACTGCAACTGCTCTAGGAGATCACGCTGTCAATGTTATAGAAGGAAAATGTGATATCTTAGATTTCGATGCAATAATGTCAGCACTTCAAAACAGCACTTCAGGAGCAGGATGGAACGGAAACTATCTTGTAGATGCAGATGGTGTTGAGAGAGAAAACTATATCTTAATTTATCAGGACACATATGTATTTGGAAAAGGATTCTTACATATGACAGATTTAGAAGTTCCTGAAAAATATCTTGACATACAATAGTAAGACAAAAAAAGGGTAGTGTTTAAAACTGCCCTTTTTATTAATATGAAAGGTGGGAATTGATGGAAAACAGATTATTGGAAATAAGAAACCTATCAAAATCTTTCGGAGAAAATACAGTTTTGAAAGATATAAACCTTGATATCAAAGAGGGTGAGGTAATAGGACTGGTAGGAGAAAACGGAGCAGGAAAATCTACTCTTATGAAGATTATTTTCGGAATGCCTGTTATAAAAGAGACAGGAGGATATCATGGAGAGATTAAAGTAAATGGACAGCTTGTAAACTTTAACAGTCCTTTTGATGCTCTTGCAGCAGGAATAGGAATGGTTCACCAAGAGTTTTCTCTTATACCTGGATTTAAAGCAAGTGAAAATATAGTTCTTAACAGAGAAACTACAAAAACAAGTCTTCTTGAGCTTTTGTTTGGTGAAAGAATAAGAGTTATTGATGGAAAAACAATAAAGAAAAGATCAAAAGATGCAATAGGACATCTTGGAGTAACAATAGATGAGGAACAATATGTGGAACAGATGCCAGTTGCTCATATGCAGTTTACAGAGATAGCCAGAGAGATAGAAAGAGAACATACAAAACTTTTAGTTCTTGATGAACCTACAGCTGTTCTTACAGAAAATGAAGCAGAGGTTTTGGTACAAACAATAAAAAGACTTTCTGCAAAAGGAATTGCAGTAATATTTATCACTCACAGACTTGATGAGATAATAGCAGCCTGTGATAAGGTTGTTGTTTTAAGGGACGGGGTTATGATAAATGCTGTTCCTACAAAAGATACAAATGTAGATGAAATAACTCAATGGATGATAGGAAGAAAAATAGAGAATGACAGTGAAAACAAAGAGGAAGAAAAAGCTGCTGACGATTCAGATATAATTCTTGATATAAAAAATCTTTCTGTCGATATGCCGGGAGAGGTTGTAAAAAATCTTAATCTGAAAGTAAGAAGAGGAGAGATTTTGGGACTTGGAGGAATGGCAGGACAGGGAAAAATCGGAGTGGCAAATGGTGTAATGGGACTTTATCTAACAACAGGAGAGGTGCTTTTTAATGGAGAGCCTGTTAAAATAAATGACCCTGCAGATCCACTGAAAAAAGGGTTGTTCTTTATGTCTGAAGACAGAAAAGGTGTAGGTCTTCTTCTTGACAGATCAATAGAGATGAATATTGCTTACCCTGCAATCCAAATAAAAGAGGAGTTCTTAAAATCTTTTGCAGGATTTATAAAATATCAGGACAATGAGGCAATAAAAGAAAATGCCAAAAAATATATAGAAACTCTTGAAATAAGATGTATGAGCGAGGAGCAGAGAGTGCAGGAGCTTAGTGGAGGAAACCAACAAAAAGTATGTCTTGCAAAAGCTTTTACAATGGAACCAGAACTTCTTTTTGTATCTGAGCCTACAAGGGGAATAGATGTAGGGGCTAAAAAGCTTGTACTTGATTTCTTAAAAAAATACAATAAAGAAAAAGGTGTTACAATAGTGGTTACTTCATCTGAAGTGGAAGAATTAAGAAGTATCTGCCACAGAATAGCCATTATAAATGAAGGAAAAGTTGCCGGTATACTTTCACCTCAAGCAGATATCCTAGAGTTTGGTAAGTATATGGTAGGAGTGGGAGGAAATGGAAATGATTAATGTGAAAAAGACTATACAAAATATGGGTTGGCCTAGAATTATCATAGGACTTTTCCTTTTGCTGATGTATATATCATGTCCTTTTCTTGGACTTAATTTAAAGGCAGCAGTGAGTGATACAATAGTAAGATTTGGAATGAATGTTGTTCTTGTACTTTCTCTTGTGCCTATGATTCAAGCAGGAACAGGGCTTAACTTTGGAATGCCTCTTGGTGTAGAAGCTGGACTTTTGGGAGCTGTAATCAGTATTGAACTTGGTCTTAGCGGGATAGTAGGTTTCTTTGGGGCAATTTTAATATCAATACCTTTTGCTGTAATATTTGGATGGCTTTACGGAGCAATTCTTAATAAGGTAAAAGGGGGAGAGATGATGATAGCAACATATATAGGATTCTCATCTGTTGCTATTATGTGTATAATGTGGCTTGTTCTTCCTTTTAAAAGCCAAGATATGATTTGGGCTTATGGAGGAGAAGGGCTTCGTACAACAATCAGTGTTGAAAATTATTGGCATAAAATTCTTGAAATAGGAAACAGCGTACTTCCTTTCGGAGAGATAGTAATGTTTGCAGTGCTTGGATTTGCTATATGGCTGTTCTTCAGAACTAAAGCAGGACTTGCTATGAAAGCAGTTGGAGCAAATGAAAAGTTTGCAAGAGCAACAGGGATAAATATTGATAAAGTGAGAATAAAATCAGTTGTTTTATCAAGTGTTCTTGCAGCTGTGGGAATCATTATCTATCAACAAAGTTTCGGATTTATTCAGCTGTATTTAGCACCTTTCTATATGGCGTTCCCTGCAATAGCAGCAATACTTATAGGGGGAGCTTCTGTAAACAAAGCTACAATAGTCAATGTAATAATAGGAACTTTCCTGTTCCAAGGTATTCTTACAATGACACCAAGTGTTGTAAACGGAATAATTAAGACAGATATGTCTGAAACTATAAGAATTATTGTATCAAATGGAATGATACTTTATGCATTAACTAGAAAGGGGGAGCTATAAGATGAATAATAATCTGAAAAATACACTTATAAATAATATAGTTCCTATATTAATATTGATAATAATCGCTTTTTGTTTCCCATTATCAGGGCTTAGTGTTACATATACAATTCAGGAGATGATACTTAGACTTTCAAGAAACCTTTTCCTTGTTCTTTCTCTTCTTATTCCTATTATTGCAGGAATGGGGCTTAACTTTGGAATAGTTCTTGGAGCTATGGCAGGACAGATTGCTCTTGTATTTATTACAGACTGGCAGATTGTAGGTATGCAGGGAGTTCTTCTTGCTGCAATAATATCTGTGCCTATCTCTGTTCTTCTTGGAATAATGAGTGGAATGATACTTAACAGAGCCAAGGGAAGAGAGATGATAACATCTATGATTCTTGGTTTCTTTATAAATGGAGTATATCAGCTGATTGTTCTTTATGGAATGGGAAAAGTTATTCCTATTACAAATAATAAACTTGTTCTTTCAAGAGGTTACGGAATAAGAAATGCTATTGACCTTAAAGATGTAAGAAAAGTTCTTGATTCTGTACTTTCTTTAAAAATAGGTGAGATAGAGATACCTGTATTTATTTTCCTTATAGTTGCTGTACTGGCTTGGTTTACTATTTGGTTTAGAAAAACAAAACTTGGACAGGATATGAAAGCTATAGGACAGGATATGGAAGTATCTAAAACAGCTGGAATTGATGTTGAAAAAACAAGAATAATAGCAATAGTTATTTCAACTGTACTTGCAGGTTTTGGACAAATAATATATCTGCAAAATATAGGTACAATGAATACATATAACAGCCATGAGCAGATTGGAATGTTCTCAATAGCAGCTCTTCTTGTAGGTGGAGCAAGTGCTTCAAGAGCAACAATACTTAATGCAATAAGCGGAATCTTCCTTTTCCATATGCTGTTTATAGTTTCTCCTATGGCAGGGAAAGAGCTTATGGGTTCTGCACAGATAGGGGAATACTTTAGAGTGTTCGTATCTTATGGAGTAATTGCCCTTACTCTTGTTCTTCACCAATGGAGAAGAGAAAAAGAGAAAGAGGAATTAAGACGCAGATTGATGGCAGAGAGAGTTGCTCAGATAGAGGGTGATAAATAATGAAGAGAATAATAAGCTGGATTATAGTTTTCTGCATAACAGTTGCAATATCAGTGATTCTTTTTGTAACAGGAAAACAACACAAGGTTATGCTTATAAATGGTAATAAAGGAGAAACAGTTCCTGCCAGAGTGTCATACATTGTAGATGGACAGGACACAGAAAAACCTAAGAGTGTAAGAGCAAACAAAAAAGGTGTTGTCTTTGTAAAAGGTTCAAACCATGTTATCACAATAAAATATAAAGATGAAAATGGAAAAAATAAAGAGGTTACTAAGAAATTTAAAGCTTCTCTTTCAAAACAGGCTGTAATTAATTTTGCAGGTATGATTGAAGACAGAAATGATTGGATAACATATACTGAAAAAGAAAAAGAAGAACCATCAGAAGATTAAATATAATTATATAGGAGCTGCTGCAGTTTTATAAATGTGGCAGCTTTATATTTTATTTGCCAATATATTTATAACAGGTTATAATTTATATTGGATAAAAAAATAAAGGGGAGAGATATATGATAAAAGATTCAGTAAAAAAATATAAAAATTATGTAATAGATTTAAGAAATGAGCTTCATGAAAATCCTGGACTTAGCTGGGAGGAGTATGAAGCTTCTGAAATAATTAAAAGAGAATTAAAAGCTATGGGACTTTCTTACAGAGAGATGGCAAAAACAGGAGTTGTAGTTGATATAAAGGGAAACCATGAAGGAGGGTGTGTACTTTTAAGAGCTGATATGGACGCACTTCCTGTAACAGAATGCACAACTGTATCTTATAAATCAAAAAAAGAGGGAAAAATGCACTCTTGTGGGCATGACGGGCATACAGCACAGCTTTTGGGAGCAGTAAAAGTTTTAGATGAAAACAGAGATTTAATACATGGTACTGTAAGATGTGTGTTTCAACCTGCAGAAGAGATAGGACAGGGAGCAAAAAAGATGATAGAGGAGGGAGTTCTTGAAGGGGTAGACGGAGCTTTTGCAATCCATCTTTGGTCAGGTATCCCTGTGGGAAAAATATCTGCTGAACCTGGACCAAGGATGGCTTCAGCTGATAATTTTCAAATTAAAATAATTGGAAAAGGTGGGCATGGTTCACTTCCTCAGCAGTGTATAGATCCTGTTGTAACAGCTTCAGCCTTTGTTGTAAATCTTCAATCAATAGTGAGCAGAGAGATAAATCCAAATGAATCTGTGGTAATAACAGTTGGAAAAATTCATACAGGAACAACAGCAAATGTTATTCCTAATGAAGCGATAATAGAAGGAACAGCAAGATGCTTCAATCCAGAGCTTAGAAAAGAAATTCCTCATATGATAGAGAGAATTTTAAAAGGAACAACAGATATTTACAGAGCAGATTATGAAATGGATTATAAATTTTATCCAGCTCCAGTAATAAATGATGCAGAATGCACAGAAACAGCTGTTCAGTCAGCAGTAAAACTTTATGGAAAAGAGGTTTTATATCCCCTTGAAAAGATGACAACAGCAGAGGATTTTTCAGCATTTTCTGAAAAAGTGCCAAGTGTTCTTGCTTTTGTAGGGGTAAGGAATGAAGAGAAGGAATGTATTTATCCTCATCATCACCCAAAATTTAATATGGATGAAGATGGTTTTGAAACAGGAACAGCTCTTTATGCTCAATATGCTGTGGATTTTTTAAATAAGCTTGAAAAATAAAGATTTTTTTGACAAGAAACAAAAGATATGTTAAAATAACTAGGCTTATATAAATAGATATTCCTCTTTAATCAAAAGGAATATTAAATGAATATCTAATCAGGAGGAAAAAATGAAAGAAAGATTAATCGCATTAATTGAACAAGATTACTTAAGAACTGACATCCCTCAATTTAAAGCTGGGGACACAATCGCAGTTTACTACAAAGTAAAAGAAGGAAACAAAGAAAGAGTTCAACTTTTCCAAGGAACAGTAATCAGAGTAGCTGGTGCTGGAATTGCAAAAACATTCACAGTTAGAAAAGTTGTAGACGGAGTAGGTGTTGAAAGAATAATCCCTATGAACTCTCCAATGGTTGACAAAATTGAAGTGTTAAAAGTAGGAAAAGTAAGAAGAAGCAAACTTTACTACCTAAGAGGACTATCTGGTAAACAAGCTAGAATCAAAGAACTTAGAAAATAGTTTCAAAAAGCTAAAGGTTTATATACCTTTAGCTTTTTTTCATTTTTTGTGCTAAAATATCCCTGGGAGTTATTTGTAAAAAATAAAATTTTCTCAAAAAAATTAAAAACTGGAAAGGACAAAACATGACAAGAGAACATATTTTTTTAAATGGAATATTTTATCTGATTCTTACAGCATTTTTTGCATATATATTTATAAAAGAAAAATATCTTGTGAGTAAAATTGAAAAATATAGAAATAAAGTATCTGAAAAAATAATAGGAATTTTTGGAATAGAAAAACAGGGAGCTAAAACAGTTGTACATAAGGTTGTAAATGGTTGTGAAGCAATTTTTACAGCGGTTGTTTTAGTGCTTGTAATTCAAAGATTCTATATAGGAAATTTTGTTGTGCCTACTGGTTCAATGATACCTACAATTATCCCGAAAGACAGACTTTTTGGAAATATGGTAATCTATAAATTTAAAGCTCCTAAGAGAGAGGATATAGTTGTTTTTAAAGAGCCTGTTGAAAATAAAGTTCTTTATACCAAAAGAGTGATGGGACTTCCCGGAGAAAAAATTGCAATAAGAAATGGTCATCTTTATGTTGACGGCAAAGAGATTACAACAAGAAAATATTCACCTCTTGGGCAAATAGGATTTGATATTTGGACAGTGCCTAAAAAAGGGGATAAGATAACTATTCAGCCGGGAATGAACTATAATGCAGCTTATAACGAAGCTCATTATGATGTAGAAAAAGTACAAAAGCTTATTTCTGAAAATGGAGCAACTGTAGAAAAACTTCTTCCTGATTTAGAGTTTTATGTAAATGATGAGAGAACAGGAATGATTCTTGATTATATTCATGATGAAAATATTTTAAAACAGATAATGGCAGGAGAAACAGTAACTGTTACTCTTGATGAAGATTGTTATTTCATGCTTGGGGACAATACAGACGGAAGTTATGATTCAAGATTCTGGGGATTTGTAAAAGACAGCAGAATAAGAGGAAAGGCCTTTGTAAGATTTTTCCCTCTTAACAGAATATCTTTATTAAGGTAGTAAATGAAAATATCTATAATAGGTTATAGTGGAAGTGGAAAATCTACTTTAGCAGAAAAAATTGGAAAAATATATAATTATCCTGTACTTCATCTTGATAAAATTAATTTTAAAGCAGGTTGGCAGGAACGAGAGAAAGAAGAAGTTATTTTTATGGCAGAAGAATTTATGAAGAATAAATTATGGGTAATTGATGGAAATTATTTATGGATTTTACAGGAAAAAAGATTTGAAGAAGCTGATAAAATAATCTTTATGAATTTTTCCAGAATAGTATCTTTTATTCAGGCGTATAATAGGTATTTAAAGAACAGAAATCAGGTAAGAAAAGATGTGGCAGAAGGCTGTATTGAAAAATTTGATTTTGAATTTATAAAATGGATTTTATTTGAAGGAAGAACCTTAAAGCATAAGGAAAATTACAGTGAGATTTGCAGAAAATATAAAGAAAAAGTAGTGATATGTAATAATAGAAGAGATGTAAAGAAATTATTAAGTAAATTAGGGAGAAATAATGTTTGAAATTTGTGAAAATAACAGTGCAGATGAGATATACAAACTGGAGAAAGAGATATTTGGAAACAGTGCTTATACTCTCAGTCAGATAGAGGATATAAATACTATGCCTGATATGTATAAGATAATATCTGTACAAAATGAAGAGGAGCAGACAGCTGGGTATGTTATAATTTTTAATAACAGCGACTCTCTTGAGATTATGAAAATAGGTGTGAATCCTCTTTTCAGAGAGAAAGGATTTGGAAGCATACTTATAAATGAAATAAAAAAATCAAGAATGGAAATTTTTCTTGAAGTTCGTGAAAATAATATTACAGCAATAGAGTTTTATAAGAAAAATGGTTTTAAAGAGGCTGGAAAAAGAAAAAATTACTACCGTGATACAGGGGAAGCTGCAATTATAATGGTGTTTTAAATTTTTATTATATATAAAGGAGTATTATGGAAAAAAATATTTATTCAAATCCACTTGTGGAAAGATACAGTTCAAAGGAGATGCTTGAGATATTTTCACCTCAAAATAAGTTTTCAACTTGGAGAAAACTTTGGGTTTATCTTGCTGAAAGTGAAAAAGAACTTGGGCTTAATATAACTGATGAACAGATAGCTGAGATGAAAAAATATATAAATGACATTGATTTTGAAACAGCTAAGAAGAGGGAAAAAGAGGTAAGACATGATGTAATGGCTCATGTTTATACATTTGGAACACAGGCAAAATCTGCAATGCCAATTATTCATCTTGGGGCTACAAGTGCATATGTGGGAGATAATACAGACCTTATTCAGATAAAAGAGGCTCTTGCAGTTATAAGAAAAGAGATGATAAATGTTATGGACGGACTTGCAAAGTTTGCCATGGAATATAAGGGTATGGCAACTTTAGGGTTCACACATTTTCAGGCTGCACAGCTTACAACAGTAGGAAAAAGAGCAACTCTTTGGCTTCAAAGTCTTATGCTTGATTTTGAAGAGCTTGAATTTAGAGATAAAACTTTAAGATTCAGAGGGGTAAAAGGTACAACAGGAACACAGGCAAGTTTTGAAGAGCTTTTTGACGGAGATTTTGAAAAAGTAAAAACTCTTGATGAGATGGTAACTGAAAAAGCTGGATTTGAAAAAAGACTTATGGTAGCAGGACAGACTTATGACAGAAAAATAGATTCTGAAATAATGAATCTTCTTGCTAATATAGCTCAATCAGCTCATAAATTTACAAATGATTTAAGACTTTTACAACATCTTAAAGAGATAGAAGAGCCTTTTGAAAAAAATCAAATAGGTTCATCTGCTATGGCATACAAAAGAAATCCTATGAGAAGTGAGAGAATCTCATCTCTTGCAAAATTTGTAATAGCATTACAGCAAAGTACGGCGATGACAGCTTCTACACAGTGGTTTGAAAGAACTCTTGATGATTCTGCCAACAAAAGACTTTCTCTGCCACAGGCATTTCTTGCAGTGGATGCTATTCTTATAATATGGAAAAATATTTTAAATGGACTTGTTGTGTATCCTAAAATGATAGAAAAGCACATAATGGCAGAACTTCCTTTCATGGCAACAGAGTATATTATAATGGAAGGTGTTAAAAGCGGCGGGGACAGACAGGAGCTTCATGAAAAAATAAGAGTTCATTCAATGGAAGCTGGAAAAATGGTAAAAGTCCACGGAAAAGAAAATGATTTAATTGAAAGAATTATAAATGATCCAAGTTTCAATATAGATAAAGATAAACTTCAGGAGATATTATCACCTAAAAACTTTATAGGTTTTGCAGAGGAACAGACAGAGGAATTTATAAATATAGAGATAAAACCAATCTTAGAAAAGTATTCAGAACTTTTAGGAATGGATTCAGATCTTAAAGTATAGTTTATGAAAGCAGAGAATAGAAGAGAGAAATATCTTGTTTTTCTTATTCTTTTGTCCCTTTATCTTTCTCTTTTGGAAACTTTTATTCCTAAGCCGTTTCCATGGCTTAAATTGGGGCTTTCCAATATAGGAACTCTTATAGCCCTTGAAAAATTTGGAAAGAAAATGGCCTTTGAGGTTGTTATATGCAGGATAGTTATACAGGGAATAATGATAGGAACTCTTTTCAGTCCAGGTTTTATCATAAGCCTTGTATCAGGAAGTGCAAGTGTGTGTATAATGGTTATGCTATATAGTTTCAGAGATAGACTGAGTCTTGTGTCAATAAGTGTTTTTTCGGCACTTGTTCATAATTTTACACAGCTTATTGTAGTCTATTTTCTGTTATTTAGAAACATGAATATAAATTCAAGATATGTGATGGTTTTTGTAACAGGTTTTCTTATGCTTGGAGTTTTTGCAGGAGCTGTTACTGGATTTATTGGAGAAAAATTATTACTTAGAAGGAGTTGTGTTAAATGAGAAAATATTTTGGAACTGATGGAGTAAGAGGAGAGGCAAATAGAGAGCTTACAGCTGAACTTGCAATGAAATTAGGATATGCTCTTGGATATTACCTTAGAAAGCAAAATCCTGACAAGAAAAAAATGAAGGTTATTATGGGATCTGATACAAGAATATCAGGATATATGCTTAGATCAGCTCTTAGTGCAGGACTTACTGCAATGGGAATAAATATAGATTTTGTTGGAGTTATTCCCACACCTGGAGTAGCTTTTATTACTCAGGCAAAAGGTGCAGAGGCAGGAATTATGATATCAGCTTCTCACAATCCAGCAAAGGATAATGGAATTAAAATATTTGCAAAAGATGGATGCAAACTTCCTGATGAAGTTGAATTAGAACTTGAAGGATATATAGATAACTATGCAGAGCTTGTAAGGAATCCTCTTCCAGGAGATGCTGTAGGAAAATTTAAATATGCAGAGGATGACTATATTCTTTACAGAGATCATCTTAAGTCAATAGTAAAAGGAGATTTTTCAGGAATGAAGATAATCCTTGATGCAGCAAATGGATCAGCTTACAGAGCTGCAAAAGATGTATTTTTATCTCTTGGAGCAGAAATTGTTGTAATAAATGATGCTCCAAATGGAAAAAATATAAATGTAAGATGTGGTTCAACACACCCTGAAATTCTTTCAAAAGTAGTAATGGGATATGAGGCAGATCTTGGACTAGCTTATGACGGAGATGCTGACAGACTTATAGCTGTTGATAAAAACGGAAAAATTGTTGACGGGGATAAAATAATAGCAACTCTTGCTGTGGATATGAAAAAGAAAAATGTTCTTGTAAATAACAGAGTTGTAACTACTGTTATGAGTAATATGGGGCTTGAGTCTTTCCTTAACGACAACGGAATCGTTCTTGTAAGAGCAAATGTAGGGGACAGATATGTTCTTGAAAAAATGAAGAGTCAAGGACTTAATATAGGTGGAGAACAATCAGGGCATATAATACTTCTTGATTATGGAACAACAGGGGACGGAATCCAGTCCTCTCTTAAACTTGTAGAAGTTATAAGAGACAGCGGAAAAACTCTTGATGAGCTTGTGGGACTTATCCCAGAATGGCCTCAAGTGTTAATCAATGTAAAAGTTGATAATGCTAAGAAAAATATGTGGAATAAAAATGAAAATATAGTTTCTTTCATTGAGAAAAAAGAGAAAGAGATGGGCAATGAGGGAAGAGTTCTTGTAAGAACTTCTGGAACAGAGCCTATTGTAAGAGTAATGGTAGAGGGAAAAAATGCAGATTTAGTAAAAGCTACAGCTGAAGAGATAGCAGAAGTAGTAAAAACAGAACTTGCATAATTTTTCAAAAATTTACTACTACAACTAAATATATTAAAAGCAGGGAGAAAATATAATGTATAAAAATTTTTCTAAAGTTTATGACAAATTTATGGAAATCTGCGACTATAACGAATGGGTAAAACTACTTGAAAAATATAAGTTAGATTTCTGCCCAGATGGGAAAAACTTTTTGGATTTGGGATGTGGAACAGGAAGTACTCTTGTAATTTTAAGTGAAAAATATAAGTGTTCAGGACTGGATTTGTCAGAAGAGATGCTGAAAAGAGCGAACATAAAATTAAAGGGAAAAAATGTTCCTTTATTTTTAGGTGATATGAGAGAGTTCAGTACAGGGGAAAAATATGACATTATATTTTCTTTTTTTGATACTGTAAATCATCTTTCAAACACACAGGATCTTTTGGATTTGTTTAATAGTGTCGGAAACTCTTTAAATGAAGAGGGAATATATGTTTTTGATGTTGTAGACAGAGAGTTTATGGATAAGATGTTTGCAAATGATATCTATGCTGACAGCAGAAGAGATTTTGCTGTAATTTGGGAGCATTTTTATAATGAAGAGGAAAATCTTGATGAGATTGAAGCTTCATATTTTGTAAAAAATAAAAATAAAACTTATGACAGATATAATGAATATTATGAAAAGAGAATTTTTACCCACGAGGAGATATGCTTTTGTTGTGAAAAAGCAGGACTTCAGATAAAAATTACAGAGCTGAACGACCAAATAGCAGGTAAAAGATACTTTTATGTTTTAAAAAAAATATAGGTGCAAAAAAATTGTACTAAAATAAATATAAAATTTTTTATTTCGAAAAAATAGTATCACATGGTTAAATTTTTGAACATCTTTATAGTTTTTATAGAAAAAACTTTTAGAAGGGAAGAAAAAATGCTAAAATTTGATAGAGATTTTTTTAAATACCTATCTCTGTTGGGGACACTGGGATTTATTATAATAGGAAATATGTTGGTATCTCTGGCTATATACAAATACATAATAGCGAGATACATTTATGAAAGTCCTGTACTTTTCATTATTTTTCTCCTGATTGGAATAGCCAGTGGGTTTTACAGTGTTTATCAGCAGATAATGAAAAAATAAAAAAAACTTGACTTACTGGTCATGTTGTGGGGTATAATAGGTGTAAATGATTAAATAGAAAAGAAAGAAAAAAAGGTTTACATATGGATGAAATAAAAAGTGTAATAAAAAGAGCAGCTGTTACATCTTTGATAATAATTATATATGGATTTATAGTGAGAGAAAAAACTGTCTGTATAGGAATGTTTGGAGGTTCAGTTATTTCAATAATTGCATTTTATATGCTGTGTATTGATGTAAAAGCTACAGTAGCAGCAGGAAATGGCTCTTATAAAGTTGGAATACTAAGTTACCTGAAAAGGTATGTTATATATGGTGCAGCTCTTGGAGCGGCAGCATATTTTTTCGGAATGGGAATGTTGTTAAGTACAGCCATTGGATTATTAAATGTTAAATTTAATATTTTAATAATGGTTCTTTATAGAAAAATAAGAGAGATAAAAAGGAAGTACTTAAAGTAAAAAGAGAGGAGGGTTTATATGAACATAGGTTTTTTTACTCCACCTCTAGTGGAAGGACCAAAGATTGTCTTTTTTGTTCCGCTGCCTGATTTTTTGCATAAACTGCCATTAGCAATTGATATGGGTAACGGACAGGCTGGACTTCCTGTTACAATCACCGTGATAGGAACTTGGTTCTGTATGCTTGTTTTATTTTTACTGTTTAAAGTAGGGACTAGGAAACTTGAACTTATACCAACATCAGGACTTCAGACAGCACTGGAATCATTGTATGAATTTCTTGATGGTTTAATAGGGCAGATGATAGGAAGCTGGAAAAAGAAATATTTCTCATTTCTGGCTGTAATATTTATTTTTATTCTAACATCAAATCTGCTGACATTTTTCTTCCCTATACCATGGCCTTCATTTGGGGCTGACGGAACAGTAACTATATCACCTGCTTTCCGTGCACCTACAATGGATCTTAATACCACAGTGGGACTTGCAATTTTAGTAGCAGTAACTTTTATAGGAACAAGTATAAAGAGAAATGGAGCACTTGGTTATGCCAAGGGATTTTTAGACCCAGTGCCTGTTATGTTGCCTTTAAACATAGTAGGAGAATTAGCAAAACCTGTAAATATGTCAATGAGACTTTTCGGAAATATGTTTGCAGGATCAGTTATCATGGGGCTTCTTTACAAAGCAGCACCATGGGTAGTACCTGCACCTCTGCACTTATATTTTGATTTATTCTCAGCAGTGGTACAGAGTTTCGTATTCACAATGCTTGCCATGGTTCATATTCAGGGAGCATTGGGAGATTCCGTAATGGAAGAAGAAAAATAAAAAACCAAAATTCAGAAAATTTCAGGAGGTATTCAAATGGATATTTTAGTAGCAAAAACAATAGTTTTAGCAGCATCAGCAGTTGGAGCAGGATGTGCAATGATAGCAGGACTTGGACCAGGGATTGGAGAAGGTTATGCAGCAGGTAAAGCAGTAGAGGCAGTAGCAAGACAACCTGAAGCAAAAAGCAACATCATCTCTACAATGATTTTAGGACAAGCAGTATCAGAATCAACAGGTATTTACTCTCTTGTTATAGCTATGATTCTATTATATGCAAACCCATTCATGTCAATACTAGAACAAGCTGCAGGGCTTGTTAAGTAATAACCGGGTAAATTAGACAGAAATTAATTAATCCGGGAAGGAGGTAATAATCTTGGCACCACAAAATATGCCTGCAATATCAATAGATATAAATATGCTTTGGCAGATTATAAACTTTTTCATCTTGATAGTTATCTTCAATAAATATATGAAAAAACCTTTACAAAGAGTAATAAAGGAAAGACAGGCTAAAATAGCCGGAGATCTTGAAGATGCAAAAAAAGATAAAGAATCTGCAAAAGAAGCAAGAGAACAAGCAGAGGAAATCTTAAAGAAGGCAAGAATAGAGGCTCATAATATTATAAGCCTTTCTGAGAAAAAAGCCGACGAAAGAAAAGAAGAGATTTTAAAAGAAGCTACTGCTCAAAGAGATAAGATTTTAAAAAGTGCTGAAGTGGAAGTAACAAAAATGAAAGAAAGAGCAAGACAGGTGATAAGAGGAGAAATGCAGACTCTTGCTGTTGAACTTGCTGAAAAAATTATTACTGAAAAATTAGATTCTAAAGCTGGAGATTTGCTGATAGATGACTTCATCGACAAGGTAGGAGATGTTCAATGACAGACAGCCAAGTAGGAAGAAGATACGCAGAGGCAATTTTTGAAATAGCAGAATCTAAGAACAGTATAAAAGAGGTTTACGAAGCATTAAACAGCCTTATGGAATCTTATAAAACAGACAGAGATTTCAAGAATTTCATAGATCATCCTCTTATTTCAAATGAGGAGAAGAAAGAAGCTCTTGGAAAAATCTATCATACTGAGAGTGAAGAGATAAAAAATATAATATTTTATCTTTTAGATAAAAATAGAATAGCAAATATCAGAGAGATAGTTGCTGAGTATTTGAAAATATACTATGCTAAAAATCAAATACTTGATGTGGAAGCTACTTTTGCAGTTAAACTTTCAGATGCACAAAGAGAAAAGCTTATCCACAAATTAGAAATGAAAACTAAGAAAAAGATAAACCTAGTGGAAAAAGTTGATGCAGGAATAATCGGAGGAGGAATTCTTAAAATCGGCGACAGAATTATCGACGGTACAGTTAGAACTCAGCTTGATAACCTGGTTAAATCACTTTAGGAATACACATAAATCGGAGGTGTAATCGTTGAATATCAGACCAGAAGAGGTAAGCAGCATAATTAAAAGCGAAATTGAAAATTATAAAAAAAGCCTCGATGTAAAAACTTCAGGTTCTGTATTGGAAGTAGGGGACGGTATAGCAAGAATATACGGTCTTAGCAATGCTAAAGCAGGAGAGCTTTTAGAGTTCACTGACGGAATAATGGGAATGGTTCTTAATCTTGAGGAAAACAATGTAGGAGCTGTTATTCTTGGAGATTTTTCTCAAATAAAAGAGGGAAGCGAAGTAAAAGCAACTGGAAGAATAGTTTCTGTTCCTGCAGGAGAAAATTTCCTAGGAAGAGTAGTAAATGCTCTTGGACAACCTATTGACGGAAAAGGGGATATAGAGCCTGTAAAATACATGGAACTTGAAAGAAAGGCTTCAGGAATTATTTCAAGAAAACCTGTTTCTGAACCATTACAAACAGGAATAAAATCAATAGACGGAATGGTACCTATTGGAAGAGGACAAAGAGAACTTATAATAGGGGACAGACAAACAGGTAAAACTGCAATAGCTGTTGACGCTATTATTAACCAAAAAGGTACAGGAGTAAAATGTATCTATGTAGCAATTGGTCAAAAAAGATCTACAGTTGCTCAAATTTATAAAAAATTAGAAGACCTTGGAGCTATGGAATATACAACAATAGTTGCAGCTACAGCTTCAGAAGCAGCCCCACTTCAATATATGGCTCCATATGCAGGAGTTGCCATGGGAGAATATTTCATGGACAAAGGGGAACATGTTTTAATAATATATGATGACCTTTCTAAACACGCTGTTGCATATAGAGAAATGTCATTACTATTAAAAAGACCACCTGGAAGAGAAGCTTATCCTGGAGATGTATTCTATCTTCACTCAAGACTTCTTGAAAGAGCGGCAAAACTTTCTGACGAACTTGGAGGAGGATCAATCACTGCCCTTCCAATAATTGAAACACAAGCAGGGGACGTATCTGCATATATCCCTACTAACGTAATTTCAATTACAGACGGACAAATATTCCTTGACTCTCAGCTATTTAACTCAGGATTCAGACCTGCAATAGACGCAGGAATCTCTGTATCAAGGGTTGGAGGTTCAGCTCAGATAAAAGCTATGAAACAGGTTGCTGCAAAAGTTAAACTTGAACTTGCTCAATATACAGAACTTTTAACATTTGCTCAATTCGGTTCAGACCTTGATAAAGCTACAAAAGCTCAGCTTGAAAGAGGACACAGAATCATGGCAGTATTAAAACAACCTCAAAACAGACCATATGCAGTTGAAAGACAAGTTATATCTTTCTTTGCAGTAACAAATGGATTCTTAGACAGTATCCCTGTTGATGAAGTAAGCAGATTTGAGAACGAGTTGTTAAAAGAACTTGAAAATACAACAACAATTTTAGACGAAATCAGAGAGAAAAAAGCTCTTGATAAAGAATTAGAGGCTAAAATAAGAGAAGCAATAGAAGCATTCAAAAAGAATTTTAACTAAGAAGAGGTGAGAAAATGGCTGGTTCAGGAGAAATTAAAGATAGAATAAAAAGTGTCCAGTCTACTCATCAGATTACAAAAGCAATGGAAATAGTTTCCACAACAAAATTTAAAAGATTTGCAGCTATAGTTGCAAAATCAAGACCATATTCTGACAGTATCCATGAGATATTAAGGAATATTGCTGCTGGAGTAAAAGCTGAAAAACACCCTCTTTTTGACGGAAAAGAACAGGTAAAAAGAATAGGGGTTATCGTAATGACATCTGACAGAGGTCTTTGCGGAAGCTTTAACAACAACACTTTAAAAAAATTGAAAGAGTTTGAAGAGCAGCACAGTGGAAAAGAGGTTTCTGTAATCGCAATAGGTAAAAAAGGAAGAGATTACTGCGTAAAAAGAAATTATGACTTAAAAGCAGAATACATACAGCTTATTCCTGAAGCTATGTTTGAAAAAGCTAAAGAGATAAGTGAAAACATAGTTGAATATTACTATGCTGATATTTTTGATGAAGTATATGTAATATACAATAAATTTGTTTCTGCATTAAGATGTGATCTTACAGTAAAAAAACTTATTCCTATTGAAAGAGTAGAAACAGATACAAATACACCATATATATTTGAACCTGATGCAGAAACAATTCTTTCAAGTTTATTGCCAAAATACTTGAATATAGAATTGTATCAGGCAATATTAGACAACACAGCCAGTGAGCACTCATCAAGAAAAAATTCAATGAAGAATGCCACTGAAAACGCTGAAGATATGATGAAAGAATTAAATCTTCAATACAATAGAGAAAGACAAGCTGCAATTACACAAGAGATCACAGAGATTGTCAGTGGAGCAGCTGCATTAAAATAATAAGAGGGAGGCAATGAATTGGAGAATAAAGGAACTCTTACACAGATAATAGGTCCCGTAGTAGACGTCGTTTTTAAAAACGAATTGCCTAAAATATACAATGCCCTTAAAGTAAAAGTAGGGGACAGAGAGTTAGTTCTTGAAGTTGCTCAACATATGGGGAACAATGTGGTAAGAACAGTTGCCATGGACGATACTAACGGTCTACAAAGAGGAATGGAAGTTATAGATACAGGAGCACCTATAATGGTTCCTGTTGGAAAAGCTGTTTTAGGAAGAATCCTAAATGTATTGGGACAGCCTGTTGATAATGCTGGACCAATTGAAACAGAAGAAAGATTACCTATCCACAGAGATGCACCTGATTTTGAATCTCAAGGAACAGAAGTTGAGATATTTGAAACAGGAATAAAAGTAATCGACCTTCTAGCACCATATATTAAAGGTGGAAAAATCGGACTGTTCGGAGGAGCAGGAGTTGGAAAAACAGTTCTTATTATGGAACTTATCAACAACATAGCTAAAGGACATGGAGGACTTTCTGTATTTGCAGGGGTTGGAGAAAGAACAAGAGAAGGTAGAGACCTTTATGATGAAATGACTGAATCAGGAGTTCTTTCAAAAACATCACTTGTTTATGGACAGATGAATGAGCCGCCTGGAGCAAGACTTAGAGTAGGACTTACAGGGCTTACAATAGCAGAAAACTTCAGAGATAAAGAGGGACAAGACGTTCTTCTGTTTATCGATAACATATTCAGATTTACACAAGCAGGATCAGAAGTATCAGCACTTCTTGGAAGAACACCATCAGCAGTTGGATATCAACCAAACCTTGCAACAGAAATGGGAGCTTTACAAGAAAGAATCACTTCTACAAAAACAGGATCAATCACATCAGTTCAGGCTGTATATGTACCAGCCGATGACCTTACAGACCCTGCTCCTGCTACAACATTCTCTCACCTTGATGCAACAACAGTTCTATCAAGAAGAATTGCATCTTTAGGAATCTACCCTGCTGTTGACCCATTAGATTCTACATCAAAAGCACTTGATGCAGATATCGTTGGAAATGAACACTACATGGTAGCCAGAGAGGTACAGGCAGTACTTCAAAGATATAAAGAACTTCAAGATATTATTGCTATCTTAGGTATGGATGAATTATCTGATGAAGATAAGATGACTGTATCAAGAGCAAGAAAAATTGAGAAATTCTTCTCTCAGCCATTCTCAGTTGCTGAACAATTTACAGGAATGGCAGGAAAATATGTTCCTATAAAAGAAACTGTAAGAGGATTTAAAGAAATTCTTGAAGGTAAACACGATGACCTTCCTGAACAAGCTTTCTTATATGTAGGAACAATAGAAGAAGCTATTGCAAAAGGAAGAGAGTTAATGAAGGGAGCTGAATAATTATGGCGAACTTTAAACTTGAAATAGTTGGACCTTCAGGAAAGGTATATTCAAATGATGTTGAATTTGTCCTTGTAAGAACAACAGAGGGAGATATGGGAATACTTCCAAATCACTCGCCTTTTGTTGCTGGACTTGCTATTGGTGAAATGATGGTAAGAGAGGAAAAAGGGAAAGAGATATCTTACTATATATCAGAAGGTTTTCTTGAAATAAATAATAATAAAGTAATCATTCTTGCAGACGAAGCAATTCTTTCAACAGATATTGATATAGAAGCTGCAAGAAAAGAGGCAGCTCTGGCAGAAGAAAGATTGAAAAAGCTGACTGAAGATAAAAATCTTCTGATGGCTCGTAAATCTCTGCATGAAGCTCTTGTAAAAGTAAGTATTGCTGAAAAATTATTATAAGATATGAAAGAACGGTTGAGATATACCGTTCTTTTTTGTTATTAATTATTTGAATTACTAATTATATAATAATTATATGGAGATAAGAAAAAATAACTTGATTTTTTAGAAAAAGTGAGCTATCCTTATGGTAAGAAATATAGTTTGTAAAAACATATAAAATGTCATATTAATACAAAAAATGTATTGATTATAAAATGTGTATAATTAATTATGAGTATTCAAACAATTATTTTCTTTCTTGAAAATGACTGTTTTTTTATATTTTTTATCTGAAAAGTAGTAAAATTTTAGAAAAAATAGTTAAAAATTTTTTCGTATAATTATTTATAATTAACTACACAGATATTTATAAACTTTTCTATGATAGAGAAAAATTTATAAACATCTGTATATAGTATTCAGATGTGCTTACATTTAATGAAAAATAAAAACTTTATTAATATTTTAAGGAGGGGAAGTTATTATGAATAATTATGAAAGCACAGAAAAAAGTTTAAAAAGATGGCTGAAAACAAAAGTTAAAGTAACTATGGCAACTGTAGTTGGATTTTTAATTGCAGGAACTGTTGTAATGGGAGCAGATGCAACTGATAAAGTTACTTGGGAAACGGTAGATGGAATTTATACTAATAAAATAATTGATGATTTAGCAACAAGTAAATTTGTTGTAGGAAAAGATGGAAAATTAGTAATTAATACTCATGGAAGTGCAGGAGAGTTATTAGCAGATTTAATTGCTTCTAATGGGGATTTTGAAAAAATAAGAAGTGCTTTATCTCAAAATGCTAAAGTTGTAGATGGACAGTATATAAATAAATATAAAGATGAACAAAATCAAGGAAAAACTGTTATAACTGGAGCTTTAGCAGGGCAAGGAAAGTATAATACAGGTTTAGATAGCTTAGTTAATCTAGTAGGAGGAACAAATGAGCTATCTAAAAAAGTAGCTGAAATAATAAATAGAACTAATACTAAAAAAGACAATGAACTTATAGAACAAAGTTTAGTAACAGAAATAGGAAACGAAACATCTTCACCAGTAATTTTGGGATTAATGGGTGGAGATATGATAATAGGAACAGGAAAATATTCTACATTCAGTCTAAAACAAGAACCTATTTCCATAAGTAGAAAAGGAGATACTACTGTAACACTAAATAATGGAAATGTATTTGGTGCGACTACAGGAAGTACAGCAGTTTCATTAGGAAATATAGCTGCTAAAAAATTTCTAACTTTTAAATTACAAGGAGAAGCAACAGCTAATATAATAGGAAATACTACATTAAATATAAATAATGGTGCTAATGCAGCTGGAGTAACAGCAGGAGGACTTGCAGCAGCTATAGGAGGAACAGCAGTATCAACTGTAAATGGAAATTCAACAATAAATATTAATTCTAAAGTTAGTTCAGAACAATTAGAAGGAATTACAGTTGGATTATTTGGTGGTGGAATGGCAGTTTCTACTTTAGGAGGAAGTGCTTCTGCTAATATAACAGGAACTACAAATGTAGAAATAAATGATGGACTTTCTGTTGGAGTAATAGGTGGAGGTCTTGCAGTTGCAACTGATGCTTCTCAATATTTAAAAGCTGGATTAGAAATAGGTGGAAAAAAAGGAACGATAGATGAAAATGGAAACTTTATAATTGATTTAGATGGAATACCACCAATTACAGTTTCAGGACTTAGAGATGGTGGAACATCAACAGTTAAATCTGGAGATATTAATGTGGATCTTAATGGAAAAACAGCTGCAGCAGGAGTTTTAGGAAATGGTATTGCTGTATCTCATCAAAATAGTGCAGATGGAACAGTTTCTAAATCAACAGTAACAGCTGGAGATATAAATATTACAGTCAATGTTGATGATAGTAAGCTTACTAAAAAAGAAGTAGGAGATATTATTAATACATTAAAAGAACTTAAAAAAGAAGATTTAAAAAATAATACTGTTGAAACTCTAAAAAAAATAACAGGAACAGTAGCTAATAAAGGAATAGTTGTAGGACTTGGAGGAAATGGAGTTGCAGTAGCAAGAGATAAAGGTGTTTCTAATGTAACAGCAGGTAATACAGTTATTGATTTAAAAGATGGATATATTGTTGGAGTAATAGGAAATGGTATTGCTTCTGGTAATGCTTCTTCAACAGTAAAAGCTGATTCATCTGTAATTAATATAGATGGAGCAGAAGTAATTGGAGTTTCTGGAAGTGGAATTGCATTAGATCATGGTGTTGTTGATGATAAAGCATTTTCTAAATCAGAAATAGGAACTACTACTGTTAATTTAAACTCTGGTTCTGCTGACGGAATATTTGGCGGAGGTATTGCAGTAACAAAAGACCATGCTGATAGTAGAGCAGAAACAATAACATCAGGAAAATCTACAATAAATGTAAATGGTGGAATAGTAGATAAATTTGGATATCATCATATAGCTAATATTTTTGGAACTCATGGTTCTTTTGATAAGGTAATGGAAGCAGGAAAAGATGTTGCTATTACAGCTGGTGGGGTAGCTTCAAGAAATGGATACACTGAAGTAGCAGAATCTGAAATAAATATTACAGATGGAACAGTAAAAGGAGATATTTTAGCAGGTGGTATTGCTGTAGCAGGAGGAGTTTCAGAAGTTGGAAAATCTACTATTAATATTGGCGATACAGATATTCAAGGAAGCGTTTACGGAACAGGAATGGCTATAGCTGATGATAATACAGTTGGTAATGTTGATAAAGAGAAAACAGCTGCAATAGTAGGAGAATCTTACTTAAATATCAATGGATATAAAAACAGCTTAGAAAAAATAGCTGGATTTGATAAAATAACTATATCTAAAGACACAGATATGAAAGTTAATAATATTCTTTTGGAAAAGGATGAAATATTAACAAATAGCGGAAAACTAACTTTAGGATTAGCTGAAGATAATACATCTCTTATAACAATAAAAGGTGGAGAAGCAGAAAATGATGGAACTATAGTAGTAAAATCTACACAAAAAGTTGCTACAAATAAAGATGGTAAATTTACAAGTGCAGGTACAATCCAAATCTCTGATAAAACAGTAGACGAGTTAAAAGATTTTGAAGCATCAAGTTTATTTGGAGGAAAATATACATTTACTGGAATGTTAAAAGATAAAGATGGTAAAGGTATATTACAAACAGATGATGTAATTATTGGTGGTGGAGATTACAGCTCTGATGAAATAATTAATGCTGGAAAAGAAAATGGTGGAGAAGTAAACCTTGGAGATAATCTTGCTTTAGTTGGAGGAGAAACTTCAATAGATGTTGGTTCAGTAAATATTTATAACAATATTACAGTAAAAAATGATACTTCTGGAATAAATGGAGTAACAATAGAAAATACTCCTATAAATATTGACGGAGATAAACATATTACAATAGGAAATTCTGGTACAAAGGCTGATTTAACAATAACTTCAGGAGAAATAAATGGAGAAAAAGGAAAAACAGCTATAGAATTTGCTCATAAAGATTCATCTTTAACATTAGATGGAACAAACTTTACAGGAAATATTGGAGCAGAAGGTAATACAAACGGAACTGTTAATGTAACTGATTCAACAGTAGACGGAGATATTACAGCAGGAAGTGTTGTTACAGGTAATGATGATTTATGGAATCAATTGTTTGGAAGTACTAGATTAAGAACAGCATTATTTGCTGCACCAGCTACTGAAGTAAAAACAACAGTATACGGTGGTAATGTTACTGCAAATGATAGACTTGGTGTTATAAATGAAAATGCAGTTTATAATGGAAAAGTTACTTTTAATGGTGCTGACAATAATGGAATAAATATTGGAGCAACAACAGGAAATAAAGCTTCAGCAAGATTTAATGGAGATGTAAAATCTAATAATATAAAATTAGTTGGAGATGCTACAGCATACTATGCTTCAAATATTACAATGACAGGTAAAAATGATGATTCTAAGGGAACAACAATTACTGGAGGAACAAATATATTTGAGGTAAGTGGAAAAGGAGAAAATGCTCTTCTTAATACTTCTAATAAAGTAACAGGAGATACTGGAGTATCAATTAAAGATACAGGAGTAATATTGGAAGCAAATATAGGTAAGGATACAGTAATTGATTTAGGAAGTAAAACAGAACTTAATGGAAATGAAGTTAAACTAACAGAAACTAGTGAAGATTTCTATGAATTATCAAAAGTAGGAACAGAAGGTAATAAATATGCTCTTAACTACAAAGATAATATAGCAAGTGAAAATGGATACAGTGCAGAACTAAATGATGTATTTGCAGCTTCTCAAGTTATCCACTCTAAATTAAATGAATTTGGATATAAAACAGTTGATGAAAGAGCAGAAGCCCTAGATAAATTCTATTCATCTAACATCTATTCTGAAACTGTAAGAGCAGCTTATGATAATGTTAAAATGAATGAAGAAGCTGTTGAATCTCTTGCTAGAAAATCCGAAGTAGGAAAATGGACAGCTGAAGGTAAAGCACTTTACTCTAAAAATGAATATGACAGAAAAGGAATCGTAAAAGATTACTCTTCTGAAGTAGAATCAACAGGACTTATGGCAGCATTTGGTTATGGTGTAAATGAAACTACAACAGCAGGAGTAGCTTTCTCTGGTGTAAAACAAGATGTTGATACAGATAATGGAAGTGCTGATGCAGATCTATTCTACTTAGGAGTATATGGAAATAAAGTTGTTGGAAACTATGATTTCACAGCAGGATTAGGATATCAATTTGGAGAATATGATGCTGATAACAATATCTTAGGAACAACAGGAGATAAATACGATACTCAAGCATTAAGCGGATATGTACAAGGAAGATATACAGCAGATCTTGGAGATGGACTTTCTGTACAACCTAAAGTTAAATTAGGATATACTTATATAGACCAAGATAATGCAAAAGATTCTTATTTTGGAGTATCAGATGCAGAAATCTCTACATTTGACGCAGAAGTAGGATTTGATGTAGTAAAATCAGTTCAATTTGAAAAATCTCAAGCAGATGTAAGATTTGGACTATCTTATACTAAAGCAATGGGAGATACAGATAAAGAATTTACAGGAAGATTCTATGGAACAGAAGCAAGTAACGGATTTGATGTATTAGGAGCAGAACTTGCAGAAAATACAGTTAAATTTGATTTAGGTGCAGAAGTAACAAATGAAAATGGATTCTTCTATAATGGTGGATTCACATATGAATTTGGAAGCAACGACACAGAAGCATATGGAGTTAATGTTGGTGTAGGATACAAATTCTAGTTATCAAACAGAGCTTACATAATTATAATAAATTTTCTCTAAAAGCAGGGTCTGATGTAAAAGTCAGGCTCTGTTTTTATAATATATAATATAATGTAGGAAAACGAAAAGAAAGCACACCTTTTTAAAATGTTTCAAAGCTGGAAAAATAGGGGTCTGAATCCATTAATTGAAAAATAATGAAAATTTTTTGAAAAAAAGCAAAAAAAAGCTTTGCAAATATTAGGATTTATGATATAATTCTCAAGGTGTACAAAGGATGTTAATATCCTTTAAGAATAAAAATTAAAGGAGGTGTATAAATGGCTTCTAATAAATTAAGAATCTACTTGAAAGCTTATGATCACATGTTATTAGATCAATCAGCAAAGAAGATTGCAGAAGTAGCAGAAAAATCTGGTGCTGAAATCGCAGGACCTATGCCTCTGCCTACAAAAATTAAAAAATACACTGTATTAAGATCAGTACATGTTAACAAAGATTCAAGAGAGCAGTTTGAAATGAGAATCCACAGAAGAATGGTGGAAATTAAAAACTCTACTCAAAAAACAATATCATCTTTAACAGCGGTTAACTTACCAGCTGGTGTTGGAATCGAGATTAAACAAGCGTAGTTAAAAACACAAAAATGGCTGATTCTCGGGTAATTTGAAAATTTAAATCACGGTTGAAATCAAATTATCCTTACAGAATAATACAAGTTGACGCTTTTTTTAAAGCAGGTTCGTGGAACCACGAGGTCAAGTTGTCAACCAATATATTATTTGATGGAGGTTATGAACAAATGTTAGGAATTCTAGGAAAAAAAATCGGAATGACTCAAATCTTTGAAGATGGAAAGTTCGTTCCTGTAACAGTTGTAGAAGCTGGACCAAACTTTGTTTTACAAAAGAAAACAGTAGAAGGTGAAGGATATACAGCATTACAACTTGGTTTTGATGAGAAAAAAGAAAAAAATTCTACTAAACCAATGATGGGTATCTTCAACAAAGCTGGTGTTAAACCACTAAGATTTGTTAAAGAACTAAAAGTTGACTCAGTTGAAGGATATGAGTTAGGACAAGAAATTAAAGTTGATGTTCTAAACGGTGTTGAGTTCGTAGATATTACTGGAACTTCAAAAGGTAAAGGAACATCAGGGGTTATGAAAAGACACAACTTCGGTGGAAACAGAGCGTCTCACGGGGTTTCAAGAAACCACAGACTTGGAGGATCTATCGGACAATCTTCATGGCCTGGAAAAGTTTTAAAAGGATTAAGAATGGCTGGACAATATGGAAACACTACTGTAACAGTTCAAAACTTAAAAGTAGTTAAATTAGATGTTGAAAACAATGTAATCTTAATAAAAGGTGCAGTACCTGGAGCTAAAAACGGTTACCTTGTTGTAAGACCAGCTATCAAAAAATAATAAGGTTAGTAGAACGGAAGGAGGAAAAAAATGGCGGTTTTAAACATATATAACTTAGCAGGAGCACAAACTGGAACTGTTGAAGTAAACGACGCTATATTTGGTATCGAGCCAAACAAAGTTGTTTTACACGAAGTTCTTGTAGCAGAATTAGCTGCAGCTAGACAAGGAAGTGCATCTACTAAGACTAGATCTATGGTTAGAGGCGGAGGAAGAAAGCCATTTAAACAAAAAGGAACTGGTAGAGCTAGACAAGGTACAATAAGAGCACCTCACATGGTAGGTGGAGGAGTTGTATTCGGACCAAGCCCTAGAAGTTATGAGAAAAAAGTAAACAAAAAGACAAGAGTATTAGCACTTAAATCTGCATTATCTGCAAAAGTTGCTGCTGGAGAAATTGTTGTACTAGATGGTGTAATGGAAACTCCAAAAACTAAAACTATAGTTGCATTAACAAAAGCTTTAGAAGCTAACACAAAACAAATGTTCGTAGTAAACGACTTAACAGAACAAGGTGATTACAACTTATTCTTATCTGCAAGAAACTTAGAAAATGCAGTTGTATTCCAACCTAACGAATTAGGAATTTACTGGTTATTAAAACAAAACAAAGTTATCATTACTAAAGAAGCATTAGCAACAATTGAGGAGGTGCTTGGATAATGACAGCTTACGAAATCATTAGAAAGCCTCTAATTACTGAAAAAACAGAATTACTTAGAAGAAACAACAACAAGTACACTTTTGAAGTAAATAGAAAAGCTAACAAAATAGAAATAAAGAAAGCAGTAGAAGAAATATTTGACGTTAAAGTTGCAAGTGTTGCAACAGTAAATATCAAACCTGTAACAAAAAGACATGGTATGAAATTATACAAAACTCAAGCTAAAAAGAAAGCAATTGTTGAATTAGCTTCTGGAACAATTTCATACTTCAAAGAAGTATAATAAAAACGGCTAAAGATAGTTATAGGTCTAATAAATTTGGAGGTTAAAACAAATGGCTATAAAGAAAATGAAACCAACAAGTGATGGAACAAGACATATGTCAAGACTTGTTGTACCTGAATTAAGTAAGGTAAGACCTGAAAAGTCTTTAACTGTACCTTTAAAATCTGCTTATGGTAGAGATAACTACGGGCACAGAACAAATGTTAATAGACAAAAAGGTCATAAAAGACTTTACAGAATTATAGATTTCAAAAGAAATAAATTAGATATACCTGCAAGAGTTGTTACTATTGAGTACGACCCTAACAGAACTGCAAACATCGCATTACTTCACTATGCTGACGGAGCTAAAGCTTATATCTTAGCACCTAAAGGATTAAAAGTAGGAGATGTAGTAATGAACGGTTCTAACGCTGAAATCAAAGTTGGAAACGCTCTTAAATTAAAAGAAATGCCTGTTGGAACACAAATTCACAACATCGAACTTCAAAGAGGAAAAGGTGGACAATTAGTAAGATCTGCTGGAACTGCAGCAAGACTTGTTGCTAAAGAAGGAACTTACTGCCACGTTGAATTACCATCAGGAGAATTAAGACTAATTCACGGAGAATGTACAGCAACAATCGGTGAAGTAGGAAACGCAGAGCACAGCCTAGTATCAATCGGAAAAGCTGGAAGAAATAGACTTATGGGAAAAAGACCTCATGTTAGAGGATCTGCAATGAACCCTTGTGATCACCCTCATGGAGGAGGAGAAGGAAAAGCTCCAGTTGGAAGAAAGAGCCCATTAACTCCTTGGGGAAAACCAGCACTTGGTGTTAAAACAAGAGGAAGAAAAACATCTGATAAGTTTATAGTAAGAAGAAGAAACGACAAGTAATTTCGAGAGAGGAGGAATAGGTAATGGCTAGATCACTTAGAAAAGGACCTTTCTGCGACCATCATCTGATGAAAAAAGTTGAAGAAGCTGTAGCAGCTAACAACTTAAAAGCAGTTATCAAAACTTGGTCAAGAAGATCAACTATATTCCCTAACTTCATAGGATTAACTTTTGGAGTTTACAACGGGAAAAAACATATACCTGTATATGTAACTGAGCAAATGGTAGGACACAAATTAGGTGAGTTTGCACCTACAAGAACTTACCATGGACATACAAAAACTGGTAAAAAATAATAAGACTGTATTTTAGATAAATAGAATTAGAAAGAAGGAGGAGAAACTAGTGGAAGTTAAAGCAAGTACTAGATTCGTGAGAATGTCTCCAAGAAAAGCTAGATTAGTAGCTGACTTAGTGAGAGGAAAATCAGCTCTAGAAGCTCTTGATATTTTAGAATATACAAATAAAAAAGCAGCTAGAATTATAAGAAAAACATTAGCATCAGCAATAGCTAATGCTACACATAACGCAAAATTAGACGACGAAAAATTAGTTATATCTACTATCATGATCAATGATGGTCCAGCTCTTAAAAGAATAAGCCCTAGAGCAATGGGAAGAGCAGACATCATAAGAAAACCAACAGCTCATGTTATCGTGGGAGTATCTGAAAAGTAGAATTTGTTAAGGAGGTAAAACTGTGGGACAAAAAGTAGACCCTAGAGGATTAAGACTTGGAATTACAAGATCTTGGGACTCTAACTGGTATGCAGACAAAAAGGAATACGCTAAGTACTTCCATGAAGATGTAAAAATCAGAGAGTTTGTTAAGAAAACTTATTTCCATGCTGGAATATCTAAAGTTAATATAGAAAGAACATCACCTTCACACGTAGTAGTAATAGTTCACGCTGCTAAAGCTGGAATTGTTATCGGAAGAAAAGGTGCTGAAATTGAAGAATTAAGAGCAAAATTAGAAGCTTTAACTGGTAAAAAAGTATTAGTTAAAGTTCAAGAAGTTAAAAACTTCAACAAAGATGCAGTATTAGTAGCAGAAAACATAGCTGGTGGAATTGAAAGAAGGGTTGCTTACAAAAGAGCAGTAAACCAAGCAGTTATGAGAGCTATGAAATCTGGAGCTAAAGGAATCAAAGTTATGGTTTCTGGAAGACTTAATGGTGCAGAAATCGCTAGATCTGAATGGGTAGTTGAAGGAAAAGTTCCTTTACATACATTAAGAGCAGATATCGATTATGCAACAGCAACAGCTCATACAACATACGGAGCATTAGGAATCAAAGTATGGATATTTAATGGTGAAGTACTTCCAACTAAGAGAGAAGGAGGGGAAGCGTAATCATGTTAATGCCTAAAAGAACAAAACATAGAAAAATGTTTAGAGGAAGAATGAAAGGTTCTGCTCAAAGAGGAAACACTGTAGCATTCGGTGACTACGGACTTCAAGCTCTTGAACCTGCATGGATAACTAACAGACAAATCGAGTCATGCAGAGTTGGAATCAACAGAACATTCAAAAGAGAAGGAAAAACATTCATAAGAATATTCCCTGATAAACCAATCACATCTAGACCAGCTGGAGTGAGAATGGGTAAAGGTAAAGGGGCAGTAGAAGGTTGGGTTTGCGTAGTTAAACCTGGAAGAATAATGTTTGAAGTTTCTCAAGTTAGTGAAGAACTAGCTATGGCAGCTTTAAGAAAAGCTTCTATGAAACTTCCTATCAGATGTAAGATAGTAAAAAGAGAGAATGGCGGTGATAAATAATGAAAGCTAAGGATATAAGAGAAATGTCTACTGAAGACTTAGTAGTTAAGTGCAAAGAACTTAAAGAAGAATTATTCAACCTAAAATTTCAACTTTCATTAGGACAATTAACTAACACTGCTAAGATCAGAGAAGTTAGAAGAGAAATTGCTAGAATGAACACAATATTAAATGAAAGATAATATATTTTAGAGATGATTCTTAAGAAGAGGAGGTCAAAATCTTGAGAAACGATAGAAAAGTAAGAGAAGGTATAGTTGTTTCTGATAAAATGGAAAAAACTATAGTTGTTTCAATAGCTACAATGGATTTACATCCTATATACAAAAAAAGAGTTAAAAAGACAACTAAATTTAAAGCTCATGATGAAAACAATGTAGCTCAAGTTGGAGATAGAGTTAGAATAATGGAAACTAGACCTTTATCTAGAGATAAAAGATGGAGATTAGTTGAAGTATTAGAAAGAGCTAAATAAAATCCAATATATTTTGGAAGGAGGATATTTTAATGGTACAACAACAAACTATCCTTAACGTTGCAGACAACTCAGGTGCTAAAAAATTAATGATCATAAGAGTTCTTGGTGGAACTAAAAAAAGATTTGGAAAAATCGGGGACATAGTTGTATGCTCTGTAAAGGAAGCAATACCTGGTGGAAACGTTAAGAAAGGTGACGTAGTTAAAGCAGTTATTGTAAGAACAAGAAAAGAATTAAGAAGAGAAGACGGATCATATATAAAATTTGATGATAACGCTGGTGTTATAATTAATAACAATAATGAACCAAAAGCAACAAGAATATTCGGGCCTGTTGCTAGAGAGCTAAGAGCTAAAAACTTTATGAAAATAGTTTCTCTTGCTCCAGAAGTAATCTAAGAGAGGAGGCTAAGAAGTGGCTAAACCTAAAATTAAATTTGTTCCTGCATCACTTCATGTGAAAACAGGAGATACAGTATATGTAATTTCTGGTAAAGATAAAGGTAAAACTGGTAAAGTTTTAAAAGTTTTCCCTAAAAAAGGAAAAATCGTTGTAGAAGATGTAAATGTAGTTACTAAAAACATGAAACCATCTCAGACAAACCCACAAGGTGGAGTTGTAACTAAACCTGCTCCAATTTTCTCATCAAAAGTAATGCTTTTCGATGCGAAAGCTGGAAAACCAACTAGAGTTGGATACAAAGTAGTTGACGGGAAAAAAGTTAGATACTCAAAAGTGTCTGGAGAAGTTCTATAAGAAGGGAGGATAACGTAAGTGTCTAAATACGTTTCAAGATATCATAAATTATTTGATGAAGTTATAAGAGAAAATCTAATGAAAGAATTAGATCTTAAAAATATCATGGAATGTCCAACATTAGAAAAAATTATCGTTAATATGGGAGTTGGAGAAGCTACTCAAAACGCGAAATTAATAGATGCAGCGATGAACGATTTAGGAATCATCACTGGACAAAAACCATTAGTAAGAAAAGCTAAAAAGTCAGAAGCAGGATTTAAACTAAGAGAAGGAATGCCAATTGGAGCAAAAGTTACTCTTAGAAAAGAAAGAATGTATGACTTTCTAGATAGATTAGTAAATGTAGTTCTTCCAAGAGTAAGAGACTTTGAAGGAGTTCCATCAAATTCATTTGACGGAAGAGGAAACTACTCTTTAGGATTAAGAGATCAATTAGTTTTTCCTGAAATAGAGTTCGATAAAGTAGATAAACTACAAGGTATGTCTATCACAATAGTATCTTCTGCTAGAACTGATGAAGAAGGAAAAGCTTTACTTAAGGCTTTCGGAATGCCTTTTAAAAAGTAATAGTGAGGAGGAGAATTAATGGCTAAAAAGTCAATGATCGCTAGAGATGTAAAAAGAGCGATACTTTGTGATAAATATGCAGCTAAAAGAGCTGAATTAAAGAAAAGAGTGCTTGAGGGAGATCAAGAAGCTATGTTTGAATTAACAAAACTTCCAGCAAACTCATCACCAGTTAGAAAAAGAAATAGATGTCAATTAGACGGAAGACCAAGAGGATTCATGAGAGAATTCGGAATGTCTAGAGTTAAATTTAGACAACTTGCAGGTGCTGGAGTTATCCCAGGTGTTAAAAAATCATCTTGGTAGAAAGCACTATTGATATGGAAGGAGGATTATAGTAAATGTTTTTAACAGATCCAATTGCAGATATGTTGACAAGAATCAGAAACGCTAACGCAGTTATGCATGAGAAAGTTGATGTTCCTTATTCAAACTTAAAACTTACAATAGCTAAGATTTTAAAAGATGAAGGATATATCGCTAACTACAAAGTAATAACTGATGGTAATATAAAAAATATAAGAGTTTACTTAAAATATGCAGGAAAAGAAAGAGTAATCAAAGGATTAAAGAGAATATCTAAACCAGGTAGAAGAGTTTACGCACCAGTAGACGAATTACCAAGAGTACTTTCAGGTCTTGGGATTGCTATCGTATCTACATCAAAAGGAATTGTTACTGATAGAGTAGCAAGAAAAGAAAATGTAGGTGGAGAAATCCTTGCATTCGTATGGTAAAATAACTAGGAGGTGTCCATTAAATGTCAAGAATAGGTAAGAAACCTATAGTGGTACCTGCTGGGGTTACTGTTACAGTTGACGGTCATACTGTTACTGTAAAAGGACCTAAAGGTACTTTAACAAAAGAATTTAACAAAAACTTAACAATAGCTTTAGAAGATGGTCATGTAGTAGTTACTAGACCAGATGATTCAATAGAAATGAGAGCATTACACGGAACTACAAGAGCATTAATCCACAACATGGTTGTTGGAGTAAGCGAAGGGTTCAAAAAAGTATTAAACCTAGTAGGGGTTGGATACAGAGCAGCAGTAAAAGGTAAAGGACTAGAATTAGCACTTGGATATTCTCATCCAGTTATCATCGACGAAGTTCCTAACATCACTTTTGCAGTAGAAAAAAATACTACAATAATCGTTGAAGGAATTGAAAAAGACGTTGTTGGTCAAGTAGCTGCTGTAATCAGAGCAAAAAGAGCTCCAGAGCCTTATAAAGGAAAAGGAGTTAAGTACGCTGATGAAGTAATCAGAAGAAAAGAAGGTAAAAAATCATAGGATATAGCTCAAAAAGGAGGTAAGTGAGTTGTTTAAAAAGGTAGATAGACAAGCTGTTAGAGATAAAAAACACTCATCAATCAGAACTAAAATTTCTGGTACAGCTGAAAGACCAAGACTTTCTATATATAGATCAAACACTAATATGTTTGCCCAATTAATAGATGATGTTAACGGAGTAACTTTAGTTTCTGCTTCAACTATTGATAAAGAACTAAAGGGACAAATTGCAAACGGTGGAAATGTAGAAGCTGCTAAATTAGTTGGAAAATTATTAGCAGAAAGAGCTGTAGCAAAAGAGATAAAAACTGTCGTATTTGACAGATCTGGATATATATATACAGGAAGAGTAGCCGCTCTTGCAGAAGCAGCAAGAGAAAACGGGTTAAGCTTCTAATTTCTTTAGAGAGGAGGAAGTTCACTTGTCTAAGTTAATGGATAGAGAAGAAAAAGAATTCGCAGAAAAATTATTAAAAATTTCTAGAGTATCTAAGACAACTAAAGGAGGAAGAACTATATCTTTTTCTGTTTTAGCTGCTGTTGGAAATAAAGAAGGAAAAGTAGGAATTGGTTTAGGAAAAGCTAACGGTGTTCCTGATGCAATCAGAAAAGCTGTTGCTGCTGCTAAGAAAAACATGATCGATGTTTCTCTTAAAGGAAGAACTATTCCACATGAAACTGTTGGTAAATGGGGAGCAACATCTATATGGATGGCACCTGCATATGAAGGAACTGGAGTAATTTCTGGATCTTCATGCAGAGAAATCCTTGAATTAGTAGGAGTACACAACATTCTTACAAAAATTAAAGGATCTAAAAACAAACATAATGTTGCTAGAGCTACAATTGAGGGCTTAAGAGGATTAAGAACTGCAGAACAAGTAGCAGAATTAAGAGGAAAAACTGTTAAGGAAATCTTAAGCTAGGAGGTTTGAAAGAAATGGCAAAGGTTAGAATAAAACTTGCAAAAAGTATAATCGGAAGAAAGCCTAACCATATAGCTACTGTAAAGTCGCTAGGGCTTAAGAAGATGAATAGCGTGGTAGAACACGAAGTAACTCCAGAATTAATGGGAAAAATTGCTCAAGTTTCTTATTTACTTGATGTAGAGGAGGTGCAATAAGAACATGGAATTAAACGAATTAAAACCTTCTGTACCAAGAAAAGCTAGAAAAAGAGTTGGAAGAGGAGAATCTTCTGGATTAGGAAAAACTGCTGGTAAAGGTAGCAACGGACAAAAATCAAGAGCAGGTGGAGGAACAAAACCTGGTTTTGAAGGTGGACAAATGCCTATAATCAGAAGAACTCCAAAAAGAGGATTCAGCAACTATCCATTCAAGAAAGAATACGCTATTATTAATTTAGATGTATTAAACAGATTTGAAGAAGGTACAGTTGTTACTCCTGAACTTTTATTAGAAACTGGAATAGTAAGCAAAATGCTTGACGGTTTAAAAGTTCTTGGAAACGGAAACTTAGAAAAGAAAATTTCTGTAGAAGCTCACAAAGTTTCTAAGAGTGCTCAAAAAGCAATCGAAGAAAAAGGTGGATCAGTAGAAATCATTGAAGTTAAAACTTTTGCTGATGTAGCTAAAAACAATAAATAGTTCTTATTGATTAGAAGCGAGGTGAAACACTTTGACTTTAATGGAAAGCTTTAATGCTAAACTTAGAGGAGTCATGAAGATTCCCGAATTAAAAGCTAGAATCGTTTTTACCTTGTTAATGTTCCTAGTTGCTAGAGTGGGGACTTATATCCCTGCTCCAGGAATTGACATTGAGAGATTGTCAGCAATGACAGCTCAAAATGACTTATTAGGATTTATCAATATGTTTTCAGGAGGAGCCTTCCAGAGAATATCTATATTTGCACTTGGTATAGTTCCATATATCAATGCTTCCATTGTTTTCAGTCTTCTTGCTGTTATTATTCCTAAGATTGATGAAATTCAAAAAGAGGGAGAATCAGGAAGAGCAAGAATAAATCAATGGACTAGATATGTAACAATACTTATAGCAGTAATGCAAGGTATTGGAGTCTGTGTATGGCTTACATCTTCTGGATTAGTAATCGAGCCTGGAATAAGATTCATGCTTGTTACTATCACAATACTTACAGCAGGAACAGTGTTTTTGATGTGGGTAGGAGAACAAATATCAGTTAATGGTATAGGAAATGGGGTATCTCTTTTAATATTCCTTAATGTTATTTCAAGAGGACCTGCCAATGTAGTTCAAACTATACAAACAATGAAAGACAGTAAATTTTTAATACCAGTATTTATAGCAGTTGCGATAGCAGCTGTTATAGTCGTAGCAGGAATAGTTTTATTCCAACTAGGACAAAGAAAAATACCAGTGCATTATGTTGGAAAAGGATTTGGAGGAAGAGGCGGAATGGCTTCTAACTCTTATATCCCTTTAAAACTTAATACATCAGGGGTTATGCCGGTAATCTTTGCATCTGTTATGATGATGATACCTTCATTATTAATCAGATCATTGCCGCCTACTTTCCCTTTCAGAGATTATTTAGTTTTATTTTTCGACAGTAAGCACCCTGTATATATGATTCTTTATGCTGCTATAATTATTTTCTTTTCATTTTTCTATACATCAATTATGTTTGATCCTGAAAAGGTAGCAGATAACTTAAAACAAGGCGGAGGTACTATTCCTGGTATAAGACCTGGAATAGAAACAGTTGAGTATTTAGAGGGAGTAGTTACAAGAATAACTTGGGGAGGAGCAATCTTCCTTGCAGCTATTTGTATTCTTCCAATATTAGTTTTTACAGCAATGGGACTTCCTGTGTTCTTCGGAGGAACAGGAATAATCATCGTTGTAGGAGTTGCTCTGGATACAGTTCAACAAATTGACGCTCACCTGGTAATGAAGGAATATAAAGGATTTTTATAAAATAAAAAAAGACAGCACGGTTCATTCTGTGTTGCCTTTTTTATTTTTTGTATTTTTTGAAAAATTAAAGTGAAAGGAAGGCAACAAATCCTTGAAAATACTCGTCAATATAGTATAAATAAAAAAATGTCAATAATTGTTCACAAATGTAGCCAAAAAAGATAAAAAATAGTTCACGATTAAAATTGACAATATTCGTTTTATTGTTTAAAATTAAGACAGTGGAAAATAAATTTGAGCTTATTTTGGTATGAAATTAAAAGTTGTTGTGTAAGAGATTAAAAATAAATTATTTGAGGTGATTTTTTGTGAAAAAGACTAAGATTGTTTGTACAATTGGGCCAAAAACAGAATCTAAAGAAGTGTTAAAACAACTTCTTGAAGCTGGAATGAATGTGATGAGATTAAACTTCTCTCACGGAGATTATGAAGAACACGGAAGAAGAATAAGTAATTTAAGAGAAGTAATATCTGAAACAGGAATGAGAGTAGCAATTCTTCTTGATACTAAAGGACCTGAAATCAGAACTATAAAACTTGAAGGTGGAAACGATGTTTCTCTTGTAGCAGGACAAGATTTCACATTCACTACTGATAAAACTGTAATTGGAAACAATAAAATAGTTGCAGTTACTTATGAAGGATTCCCTTCAGACCTTAAAGCAGGAGATACAGTTCTAGTAGATGACGGACTTATCGCTATGGAAGTTAAAGAAGTTACAGATAAGGAAGTAAGATGCATTGTTAAAAATAACGGAGATTTAGGAGAAAACAAAGGAATTAACCTTCCAGGTGTTTCTGTAAACTTACCAGCTCTTGCTGAAAAAGATATAAACGATTTAAAATTCGGATGTGAACAAGGAATAGATTTCGTAGCTGCTTCTTTCATCAGAAAAGCTGATGACGTTTTAGCAGTAAGAAAAGTTCTTGATGAAAACGGTGGAGAAAGCATAAAAATAATTTCTAAAATAGAAAACCAAGAAGGATTAAATAACTTTGATGAAATTCTTGAAGTTACAGACGGTGTAATGGTAGCAAGAGGAGATCTTGGAGTAGAAATCCCTGTTGAAGAAGTTCCATTTGCTCAAAAAATGATGATAGAAAAATGTAATGCAGCTGGAAAACCAGTTATTACAGCTACTCAAATGTTAGACTCTATGATTAAAAACCCTAGACCTACAAGAGCAGAAGCTAATGACGTTGCAAACGCAATCATCGACGGAACAGATGCTGTAATGCTTTCAGGAGAAACTGCAAAAGGAAAATATCCTGTTGAAGCTGTAAAAGTTATGGCAAGAATAGCTGAAAAAACAGATCCATTAATCTATACAAACGTTGATTTTGAAACTGAAGATGAGCAAACAATAACTGAAGCTGTTGCAAAAGGAACAGTAGATGTTGCAGAAGCTCTTGAAGCAAAATTAATCGTAGTTGGAACAGGAACAGGAAGAGCAGCAAAAAGCTTAAGAAAATACTTCCCAACTGCAAGAATACTTGCACTTACTAACTCTGAAACAACTGCAAATCAATTATTACTAAGCAGAGGAGTTTTATCAGTAGCTGCTGCAAAACCAGCAACTCTTGACAGATTCTTCAAACAAGCTGAAGACGAAGCAGTAAAATCAGGACTTGTAAAATCTGGAGATATCATTGTGGTAACTTGTGGAGAACAAGTATATGTTCAAGGAACAACTAACACAATGAAAGTTATAAAAATCAAATAATCAGAATATACAAAACAAATTGGTATAAAAACTGAAAATAGGATATAATATTATTTAGGAAGTAAAAAATATTTAAACTTAAAAAATAAATATGCTGGGAATCAGCAAAATCAGGAGGAAAAAGGCAATGACAAGAATTATTGATGTAATCGCTAGAGAAATACTTGACTCAAGAGGTAACCCTACTGTTGAAGTAGATGTAGTATTAGAGTGTGGAGCTAAAGGAAGAGCAGCAGTTCCATCTGGAGCATCTACAGGAGCTTACGAAGCAGTAGAATTAAGAGATAATGACAAATCAAGATACTTAGGAAAAGGTGTTTTAACAGCTGTTAAAAACGTAAACACTGAAATCAAAGAAGCTATCTTAGGAATGGACGCTTTAGATCAAGTAAGAATCGATAAAACTATGATCGCTTTAGACGGAACTCCAAACAAAGGAAGATTAGGAGCAAACGCTATATTAGGTGTTTCTCTTGCAGTAGCAAAAGCAGCAGCTGAAGCTTTAGGAATGCCATTATACAAATACTTAGGAGGAGTAAACACTACTGAATTACCTCTACCTATGATGAATATCCTAAACGGAGGATCTCATGCTGACTCTGCAGTTGACGTACAAGAATTCATGATTCAACCAGTTGGAGCTTCTAACTTCATGGAAGCTATGAGAATGGGATGCGAAGTATTCCACCACTTAGGAAAATTATTAAAAGCAAACGGAGATTCTACTAACGTAGGAAACGAAGGTGGATATGCTCCTGCTAAAATAAACGGAACTGAAGGAGCTTTAGACCTTATGGTTGAAGCTATCAAAAAAGCTGGATATGAACCAGGAAAAGATATAACTTTCGCAATGGATGCTGCATCAAGTGAATTCTGTAAAGAAGTAGCACCTGGAAAATTCGAATACCACTTCGAAAGAGAAGGAGGAGTTACTAGAACTTCTGAAGAAATGGTTGAATGGTATGCAGGACTTGTAGAAAAATATCCAATTAAATCAATAGAAGATGGATTAGGAGAAGACGACTGGGCTGGTTGGCAATTATTAACAGCTAGACTTGGAGATAAAGTTCAATTAGTTGGAGATGACTTATTTGTAACTAACACTGAAAGACTTAAAAAAGGAATCGAATTAAAAGCAGCTAACTCAATCTTAATAAAACTTAACCAAATCGGATCTTTAACTGAAACTTTAGATGCTATCGAAATGGCTAAGAGAGCAGGAATGACTGCAGTTGTTTCTCACAGATCTGGAGAAACTGAAGATGCTACAATAGCTGATATAGCTGTTGCAACAAACGCAGGACAAATCAAAACTGGTTCTACTTCAAGAACTGACAGAATGGCTAAATACAACCAATTATTAAGAATAGAAGAAGAATTAGGAGATATGGCTCAATACAAAGGTATCGATGTATTCTACAACCTTTCTAAATAATTAGCTCACTTTAACTTAAAAATAAAAATGCAAAAATGCCGAGAGATTACTCTCGGCATTTTTCTTTTAATTGTAATTTTTTATATAGATTTAGATAATTAATTCTTTTTTCAGAATAATAATTTTACTATTTAAATGAGAATTATACTCTGCTAAATAAATATAAGAGTTATCTTCATATTTAAACTCCTTAAATTTATAAAATTTTTGTAATTCTTTTAAAAATTTATTATGATCATAAAGAAAATTTTGATTTTTTTCCATCATTTTTTCATAGGACTCAACGATAATTTCTTTAAATGTTGTATAAAGTATTAATGTCTCTTTCACATCATTTTCTGAATTTTCCATAATCATATCTTTTAATTTTTTTTCAAAAGATTTCTCATTTTTAAAATAATCTATACATCTGTCTATTACTTTGTATTTTTTCTTATAAAATTCAAGAATTAAATTAAATCTATTTTGAGCATAATCGTATTTTAAAGAATCTGAAAGGAATTTATCAAATTCACTAGAACAATGTTCAATAGTATAAAAAACATTATTTTTTACATATTGTGAATTTTTTCTAATAAGGAATTCTGAAACTAAAATAGAAGTTCCCTCATTGTTAATATATGGTTTTATTAATTCTAAAATCTTTTTTCCTTCTTCATTTATGTTATTTTCAGTAGGAATAGTAAATTTAATCTTTATGATTTTACTATTTTTTGCTTCTTTTCCTTTTATTTTTGTATAAAGAACATCAAGATTAGAGTTTTCTTTTAATAATTCTAAGGCTGGATAAATAAATTTATTTTCTAGATCAAAAAATCTATCATATCCTTTTTCTATTCCTAAAATATTTTTTAAATCCTTTTTTTCTATAATAATCTCATTTTTATTATTAAATTCTGTTAAAAAATAAAAATATAAATTTTTTATATTTTCGTTATCTATTTTTAATAAAATATCTAATTGAAATTTTATGATACTGTTTTCTTTTGTAGTAAAATAATCATATATTCTTTCTGAAACAAAAAACATATAAAGATTATCTTTTTTTAAAAAACTCGGAATAAGATTTAAGAATCCTAGAAAATTTTTCTTATTATCTGTTATAATAATTTTTTTTTCAAATAAAAGATTTAAGAATCTATCAATATTATCTTCTTTTAAAGTTTCAGTAAAAAATTTTTCTTCTAAAATTATAATTAATTTTTTTCTTTTTATTGCTTCTTTCATTAAAAAGTTAAAAAAATATCGTTCTTTTAAGGTTATTTTTTTATTAAATTCAAAATTATATTTAGAATTTTGAATGGATTCTATATTTTCTAATAAAATTTTCATAAAAATTTCTCCTTTTTTATAAAATTTTAAACGTTAATATAATATATTTTATATTCGTTTATTTTAAAAATAGTATTTTTAATAAAAAAATAATAAAAAATAAGTCTTATTTTACAACAAAAAGAATATATTTTATAAAAATAGACGAGAATAAAAATATTTTTGACAACGTTATTTAATTATAGCATAATTTAAACATAAAAAGAACTTAATTTTTCAAAATAAAGCAAAAATAAATATAAGGAGGAAGGAGATTTGAAAAAAATATTAATATTAACTCATGGAGAATGGGGAAAATATCTTATAGAAAGTGCGAAAATGATAATTGGTAATACAGATAGAATAGATTTTATTCCCTTATATCCACAAGATACTTTAAATGAATTTACTGAAAAAGTAGAAAAAAAAGTAAAAGAATTAAATAATGATATTATTTTTCTTACAGATATATCTGGAGGAACAACATCTAATGTAGCGATGAAGATAGCATATCAGAACAATCAAAAGGTTATATCAGGATTAAGTGCTCCTCTTTTATTTGAAGTAATTAATGCATTAGATGAAATTGATGATGAAAATGTAATTAACGAAGTTATAAAAGAAGCAAAAGATAACTGTAAAGACGTATTACAAGAAATTTTTAATAAAAAGTAAAAGGAGAAGTAGAGATGGCAGAAATAGTTTTATCAAGAATTGACAGCAGACAATTACATGGACAAGTTGTAACAAAATGGATTCCTCAGGTGAGTGCAAATAAAGTAGTACTAATCAATGATGAGTTAGTTAAAGATGAATTTATGAAAATGATTTATTTAAATGCAGCACCAGCAGGTGTAAAGGTCGAAATAGTAACTGCAGAAGAAGCTGGAAAACAATTTACAGAAAATCAATTTGGCGAAGGAAAGGTTTTAGTTCTTATTCCTAATCTTAAAATGTTAGATATTGCTTATGATAATGGTCTTCGTCTGAAAAAAATTCAAGTAGGTGGTTTAGGGGGAGCACCAAATAGAAAAGTAGTTTTTGGAAATATTACATTAGATGATTATGATGTGAGTGTCTTAAAAAAAGTTGAATCTTTTGGAACAGAAATATATTTTCAAATTATACCAGAGGATACTCCACAAAAATTTGTAGATATTTTAAAAAAATATTAATTTAATAATAAAGGGGGTAAAAAATGAGTAATTTATTTATTGCAGTATTTATGGGACTAATTTATTGGTTTACGAGATTAAGAATAGGATATACATTCTCTTCTATAATGTTTCAACCAGTAAGTATCGGTTTAATGGTGGGACTTCTTTATGGTGATGTTCCAACAGCAATGAAGATAGGAGCAGCAGTTCAGCTTGTATATTTAGGAGTTACTTCAACGCCAGGAGGAAATGTTCCGTCTGATCCAGCTTTAGCTTCATGTGTTGCAATTCCTATTGCTTTACAAACAGGAATGGAACCGACATTAGCAGTAGCCCTTGCTGTTCCATTTGGAGTTATTGGAGTATTTCTTGATCAATTAAGAAGAACTACAAACTCTGCTTGGGTACATATGGCAGATAAATATGCTGAAAATGCAGATACTAATGGAATAATGAGATGTGCATTTCTTTATCCAGCAATAGTAGGATTTATTCTAAGATTTCCACCTGTATTTTTAGCAACTCTTTATGGGGAAAAGGTAGTTAATGGATTTTTAAGCTCAGTTCCTGCATGGCTTCTTCATTCATTTGAAATTATCGGTGGTCTTCTTCCAGCATTAGGATTTGCTATTACAATTTTAGTAATTGGTAAAAAACATTTAATTCCTTTCTTTATTATGGGATATTTTGCTGTTAAATATTTACATATAGATGTAATGGCTGCAGCTATATTTGGAGTATGTTTCTCATTATTATTTATCTATCTGTCATCAACTAAGAAGGAGGGGTAAGATATGGAAAATATGAATGAAAATAAAATAATAACTAAAAAAGAATTAAGAAAATCTTGGTTTATATGGTATTTAGGAGCTGAAGTATCAAATTCATATGAAAGACTTCAAAGTTTAATTTTCTGTGCTTCAATGATTCCTGTTCTGAAAAAACTTTATACAACAAAAGAAACTTTATCTGATGCTTTAAAAAGACATTTAAGTTTCTTCAATACAGAAGAAATTGCTGGAAGTATTGTTCAAGGTATTACTATTGCAATGGAAGAACAAAGGGCAACTTCTAATGATTCTTCTCAAGATACAATGATAACAAGTATTAAAACAGGTCTTATGGGGCCTGTTGCAGGAATAGGTGATTCCATTGTTTGGGCAGCTATAATGCCTATTATTATAGCTTTGTTCTTACCATTTGCTATTCAAGGAAGTTCTTTAGGTGCAATAATGCCTATCATATTATATACTGGTATTTCTATGTTTATTGGATACTTTTTATGTATAAGAGGATATACAATAGGTAGAAATTCTATCCTTCAACTTTTACAAAATGGAAAAATAAAAGATTTAATAGAAGGAGCAGCAGTTTTAGGATTATTTATGATGGGAGCTCTTGCAGCAAGTTATATTTCTATCAAAACTCCATTAGAGATAGCTGTAAAAAATTCTCAACCAATAGTTCTTCAACAAATTCTTGATTCAATAGTTCCTGGATTACTTGAACTTGTAGCAGTGTTTACAATTTACTTCTATATGAAGAAAAAAGGACCTAACTATAATATTATTATGGGAACTATTCTTGTATTAAGTGTTATAGCTTCTGTTGTTGGAGCATTATAATTAGAAACTGCTCAGTTTTATAACTGAGCAGTTACTTTTAGGAGATGAAAAAAATGAATATATATGAAAATATAGGTTTAAAAAGAGTGATAAATGGAAGCGGAAAGATGACAGCACTTGGTGTATCAAAGGTAAGCGATACAGTTGCAGAAACAATGAAACAAGCTGGACAAAATTTCGTAGTTATTGATGATCTTATAGATAAAGTAGGAGAACTTATTTCTAAAGTAACAGGTGGAGAAGATACTTGTGTAACTTCAAGTGCATCAGCAGCAATTGCTTTATCAGTAGCAGGACTGATTACTGGAAAAAATATTACTTATATAGAAAGACTTCCACTAACAGAAGGATTAAAAAATAAAGTAATTCTACAAAAAGGTCATGCTGTAAATTATGGAGCTCCTATGACTACAATGATAAGATTAGGTGGAGGAATACCTGTAGAAGTAGGTTGTAGCAATGAAGTTAAACCAGAGCATGTGGAAGAGGCTATTGATGAAAAAACAATTGCTCTTCTTTATGTAAAATCACATCATGCAGTACAAAAAGGAATGCTTTCAATAGAAGAAATGGCTGAAATAGCTCATAAACATAATCTTCCATTGATAATAGATGCAGCAGCAGAAGAAGATATTCAGAAATATTTACAAAAAGGAGGAGATTTAGTAATATATTCTGGAGCTAAGGCATTGTGTGGACCAGCATCTGGATTTGTAACAGGAAAAAAAGAATATATAGATGCCATTAAAATGCAATATAAAGGTATTGGAAGAGCTATGAAAATTGGAAAAATGTGTATGATGGGTCTACTGAAAGCAGTGGAAGAATATGCAAAAAGAGATGAGAAAGCAATAATAGCAGAACAAATGAGATTAGCAAATCTTTTAATACAAGAATTAGCAGATGAACCAAAAGTTTTTACTTCAATAGTGCAAGATGAAGCTGGAAGAGAAATTTATAGGGTACAAATAAAATTAAATGAAAAACTTACAAATATGACAGGAAAAGATTTCATGAAACATTTAAGAGAGGGAGAAGCAGAAATACATGTTAGAAAACATTATGCAAATCTTGGAATAGTAAATGTGGATATGAGAGCATTAACAGATAGTGATGTAAAATATATAGCAAAAAGAGTAAAGGAAATTTTAAAATAATAAGGAGGAAAAATGAAAACTAAAATTAAATTTTATAAAGACAGAGTAGCAGTAAATTTTTTAGCAAAAGATAAAGTAAATGGAAAAGAAGTATTTGATGCAATTGATGGATATACAGCAATTGGAGTACTTTCAAAACAATTTAAAACAGTAGAAGAGGGAATAGAATATGTAAAAGATTATATGAAAGATGTACCTGTTGTATCAGTTGGATTAGGTGCCGGAGATCCTGCACAATTTCAAAAAGCAGCATTAATAGCAGCAGCAACAGATCCTGGACATGTGAATCAAGTATTTACTGGAGCAGCATATGCAGCAGGAGCTTTAAAAGCATTAGGAGCAGAAAATACAGCGATAAATGTATTGATGAGTCCAACAGGAATAGTAGGAAAAGTAAAAATTTCAACAGGTGAACTTAGCTCAAAAGAAGAACCTGCAATAGTTGATGTAGATACAGCAATGGCAATGGTACTAGATATGAAAGCTCAAGGAATAAAATATTTTCCAATGGGTGGATTAAAATCAAAAGATGAACTTAAAGCAGTTGCAGAAGCGTGTGCAAGACATGGAGTTCCTATGATGGAGCCATCAGGAGGAGTAGATTTAGATAACTTTAAAGAGATAACAAAAATATGTTTGGATGCCGGAGTTGAAAAAGTAATGCCGCATATTTATGGAGCTATAATAGATAAAGAAAGTGGAAATACTAAAATAGAAGATGTAAAAACTGTATACAGAATGGTAAAGGAACTTCTTGACTAATATGAATGATATAAAATTAGTCATATTTGATATGGATGGACTTCTTTTAGATACAGAATATATAGCAAATAAAGCATGGTTTGAAGCAGCTAAAAAAAAAGATATTACAATGACATGTGAAATACTTAGAAAAATTAAAGGTGGAAATAGACAAAATGCTGTACAAGTTTTGAAAGAGTTTATGTCAGAAGAGCAAGTGATGCTGTTTATTAAAGAAAAAAGTATAATAGAAGAAAGAATAATAAAAAGTGAAGGAATTAAATTAAAAAAAGGTGCCTTAGAATTATTAAAATTTTTAAAAGAAAAAAAAGTAAATAAGGTAATAGCAACTTCAACAATTAGAGAAATTGCTGAAAAAGAATTAAAAGAAACGTATGTATATGACTATTTTGATAATTTTGTTTTTGGTGATGAAGTTGAAAAAGGAAAGCCTAATCCTGAAATTTTTTTGAAAGCTTGTAAAAAGTTTGATGTACAAGCTGAAGAAGCTATAGTTCTGGAAGATTCTGTATTAGGTTTAAAAGCAGCAGTAGCAGGGAAAATTAAATGTATAGTTGTAGAAGATACAGTAAAATTAACATCTGAGGAAAATGAACTGGCATTTAAAAAATTTGAAAGTTTATTAGAAGTAAAAGAATTTTTTAGTAAATAGTTAAAAAAGAAACTGTTATAAATTAATAGCAATTAATTTGTACAGTTTCTTTTTTTGTAAAAAACCCCGTCAGGGGTGAGGTAAGTATTTACTTGTTATCACCACCTTTAAACAGGATTATTATGAAGAGAAAGATAAGTATAAATTCTCCTGCATTGAAGTTTTCGATGTGATTAAATATGATCAAGCTCATACTTAAACCTCCTATCAGTAAAAAAGATTTCTCCTGTTTACAAGGATCGTTACTCCTTATAAACATGAAATAAGCTTCCACTAGAGTGAAAGCTTATTTCATAACGAATTTTTCTTTTTTACTGATAGTTCCCTTACGGGTTTATTAGGTACTTAAATTATAACAGTGAAAGTTATAAAAGTCAAATTATAAAAACAGAGAGCACTTCTATTTGTAATTTTATTTTTCCTATGTTAAAATTTTATTGAGAGAAACAGAAAAATTATTTTATTATAGAGGAAGTGGAGATATGATAGTTGGACTTACAGGGGGAATAGCTTCAGGAAAAAGTACTGTAAGCAATGTTTTCAAAAATTTTGGAGTAGAAATTGCAGATGCAGATATTATAGCTAAAAAAATTTCAGAAAGAGCTGATGTAATAAATGAGATTGCAGAGATTTTTGGAAAAGATATTTTGTCTGAAGATGGGAAAATAGACAGAATAAAAATGAAAAATATAGTTTTTTCAGATAAAAGCAGACTGAAAGAGTTAAATGGTATAATTCATCCTAAAGTTTTAGAGGAATTTAAAAAAATAAAGGAAAAAACACGTAAAAATGATATAATAATATTTGATATACCTTTATTGTTTGAAGCTGGAATGGACACAATGTGTGATAAAATTATTCTTGTCTATGCAGACAGAGAAACGCAGATAGAGAGAATAAAGGTGAGAGATGGAGTGTCCAGAGAACTTGCAGAAAAGATTATAGATGCTCAGATGAGTCTTGAAGAAAAGAAAAATAGATCACAGATTCATATTGAAAATAATGGCACTCAGGAAGAACTTAGAAAGAAGATAGAGGATATATACAGAGATTTAAAAGGAGAATAAATATTATGAAAATAGTGGCTCCAGCAGGTAATATGGAGAGATTTTATTCAGCAGTGAATGCAGGTGCAGATGAAATCTATATGGGACTTAAAGGGTTTGGGGCAAGAAGAAATGCAGAAAATTTTACCCTTGAAGAGTTTAAACAGGCTCTTGATTATGCCCATGAAAGAGGAACAAGAATATTTCTTACTCTTAACACTTTAATGAAAAATGTTGAGATAGAGTTTTTATATCATAATTTTAAGGCATTATATGAACATGGACTTGATGCTGTTATTGTACAAGATCTTGGATATTTTAGATTTTTAAAGGAAAACTTTCCTAATATAGATTATCATGGAAGCACACAGATGACAGTTGCAAACCATGTGGAAGCAAACTATTTGAAAAGTTTAGGGTTTAAGAGAGTAGTTCTTCCTCGTGAAATGAGTTTTGAAGAGATAAAAAAAATAAGAGAGAATACAGATATTGAACTTGAAATATTTGTATCAGGGGCTTTGTGTATCTGTTATTCAGGAAACTGTTATATGAGCAGTTTTATTGGAGGAAGAAGTGGAAACAGAGGTATGTGTGCTCAGCCGTGCAGAAAGATGTATACATCAGAATCAGGTGAAAAAGGATATCTTTTAAGTCCTAAAGATCAGCTTATGGGATTTGACGAGATACAAAAATTAAAAGATATAGGAATAAACAGCATAAAGATAGAGGGAAGAATGAAGGAGAAAAACTATGTTTTTGAAGCTGTATCCTATTTTAAAAATCTTATTGAAGGAAATGCTGTAAAAGAAAGAGTATCTTCAATTTTTAACAGAGGATATTCAAAAGGATATTTTTATGACAACGGCACAGCTGAAAGCATAATGAACAGAAATTATCCTGCAAATACTGGAAAGCCTTTGGGGATAATAAGGGGAAAAGAGCTTCTTCTTGAGGAAGATATAATGCTGGGAGATGGAATAATTTACCTTTCAAAAGATTATGAAACTCTTGGGGGAGATTATATCAACAGAATTGAAAAGAGAAATAAAAAAGATAGATTTAAAACTGCTGAAAAAGGGGATAGAATAGTTCTTATCAATGCCCCAAAAGGTGCAAAATATGTTTTCAAAAATTATGATAAAAATATAAATGATGATATTGAATCAAAATTTAAAAATGCAGGGAAGAAAAAAGATGTTGTATTAAATTTTACTGGAAGAGAAGGAGAATATCCTATTCTTACAGCTGAAACAATAAACAACAGAGGAGAGATAATCAAAGCTGAAATAAAAGGTGAAACTCTTATTGAAAAAGCTGCCAAAAGGGGAGCCGATAGAGATAATGTTGCAGAAAAGCTCTCTGAAACAGGTGATACATCTTTTTATGTATCAAAATGTAATGTGTATATAGACAATAATATTTTTCTTCCTCTATCTGTTTTAAAGCAGATGAGAAGAGAGCTTTTAGAAAAACTAAAATCAGAGTTGGTTGAAAGCCATAGAAGAGTTCACAGCCAAAAGATGTTTAGAATAGATATTGAAGCAGATGAAAGAAAAAATCCTGAAATATCTGTTATGGTAACAACAAAAGAGCAGGAAAATATAGTAAGAAATCTTGGAATAAAAAAAGTTTATAAAAGAGGAATTGATATTGCGAGAGAAAATAATTTGGATAAAATTGATATAAACAGCTCTCTTGCAGTAAATCTTTATCAAGTACTTGAGAATAAAAAAGATAATGTTACAGTTGGATGGAATTTAAATGTTGGAAATATATACTCACTTTATGAATACAGTAAAATTCCACAGGTAAAAACAGTAATACTTTCTCCTGAACTTAGCTACGAACAGATAGAAAATATTGGAAAAGCTCCTGTGAGAAAGGCTCTTCTTGGGTACAGTAAACTTAAAGGAATGTATATTGAACTTCCTGTCTTTAAAGAGGGGGAGGTAATTACAAATGAACAAGGGGATAATTTCATTATAAGAAAAAATGAACTTGGAAATGATGAAATTTACTTCGAAAAACCTCTTAATGTAATGAGCCAAGTAAAAAGACTTGGAAAAATTGGAATAGATGAGGTTGTAATTGAGCTTCTTGATGAAACAAAAGAAGAGATAGAATATATTATTAAAAATATTGATAAAAAAGAAAATGTATACAGACCTTATAATTATGAAAGAGGTGTATTTTAATGAAAAAAGCAATGATAAAAAATTTAGCAACCTGTTTTGGACTGGGGGATATGCCAAAAGCTCCTGGAACATTTGGAACACTTGGGGGAATTCCTATTTATATAGGGCTTCTTATTACAAGAGAGATATTTCCAAATTATATAATATATAACTCTTTTTATTTTATGTTTTTGATGACATTTTTTGTGGTGGCTGTGTATGTATCAGATATATGTGAAAGAGAGATTTATCATCAAAAAGACCCGCAAAATGTAGTTATAGATGAGGTACTTGGATTTTTAACAACTCTTTTCTTGGTAAACCCTGTTGGAGTATTTCAAACACTTGCAGCCATAGGTCTTGCTTTTATAATATTTAGATTTTTTGATATTACTAAACCTGGTCCTATTTATAAATCACAATTTTTAGGACATGGTGTAGGAGTTGTAATTGATGATTTCTTGGCAGGAATAATTGGAAACTTTTTACTTGTATGTATATGGAGTGTACTGATGTAAAAAGTAAAATTCTCTAAGAAAAAATAGTTTCTATTTATATTGCTCACAGAAAGAAAATTCGAAACTCACTTCGTTCAAACATCGAATTTTCAATCTTCTATTTCGCTGCATAAATTACGAAACAATTTTTAATACCGAAAATTTTATTTTACATCATTTGATATATTTAATTCTAAGGATAGGAGATGTTTGCTATGAAAGCAGTGTTAATACTGGTAGGGACAGAACTTTTAAACGGAGGAATGGTAGATACAAACAGTATTTATATGGCAGAACAGCTTAATAAATACGGAATAGAGATTGAGTCAAAAATCACAGTGGGAGATGATATTGATGAGATTATAAAATCTATTGATTACGGAAAGAGAAACAGCGATCTTGTAATTATGTCAGGAGGGCTTGGGCCTACTATTGATGATTTGACAAAAGATGCAATAGCGAAATATCTCGGAAAAAAATTAATAGTAAAAGAAGAAGATTTAGAAGAGTTAAAAAGAAAATTCAAAGAACGCCGTTTTAATTTTATACCAAATAATATAAAACAGATTGAAAGAACAGAGGGATCTGTATTTATTGAAAATGGAGCAGGAATGGCTCCAGCTATGTATGACGAAGGAATTGTTTGTTTCCCTGGAGTTCCTGTAGAACTTTATGATATGTTCCCTAAATTTTTAAAATGGTATTCAGAAGAAAAAAAATTGGGAATAGATGAGATATATATTAAAGATCTTTTAACTTGTGGAATAGGTGAGTCGTATCTTGATGAGGAGATAAGGGACTTTTTTACAGAAGATGGAATTACATATGAGTTTTTAGTGAAAGATTTCGGAACTATGATAAGATTACAAAGCAAAATGAGTAATAAAAACATAGTGGAAAAAATCGTTGAAAAGATATATAATAAGATAGGCGACAATATTTTTGGAGAAGACTCTGACAGACTGGAAGCATTAATAGTAAAAAAACTTATTGAAGAAAAGAAGACAATCTCTGTAGCAGAATCATGCAGCGGAGGGCTTCTTGCAAGTAGTTTTATAGATGTTCCTGGAGCTTCAGAAGTTTTTATGGAAGGACTTGTTACCTATTCAAACGAAGCAAAAATGGAAAGACTTGGAGTTAAAAAGGAAACACTTGAGAAATATGGAGCTGTAAGTGCAGAAACAGCAAAAGAGATGGTATGTGGACTTAAGACAGATGTGGGAATATCTGTTACTGGAATAGCAGGACCTGGTGGAGGAACAGAAGAAAAACCAGTAGGACTTGTGTACATGGGAATAAAAGTTGATGATGAGATATTTATTGAGAAAAAAATCTTCAGTGGTCCAAGAAGAAAAATCAGAGAAAGAGCTGTTCTGCATAGTTTGTTTTGTTTAAATAAAATTTTGAAAAGGAAGTAAGCAGATGACAATAGGAGAAAGAATTAAAAAGAAGAGAAATGAAAAAGATTTTTCTTTGAGAGAACTGGCTGCCAAAGTTGATTTATCAGCAAGTTTTCTATCTCAGATAGAACAGGGAAAAGCTTCCCCTTCAATTGAAAATCTAAAAAAAATAGCTACATATCTTGAAGTAAAAGTGAGTTATCTTATAGAAGATGAAGATGAAAAGATAGGTTCTTATCACATCAGAAAAGATGACAGAAAGTATGTTGAGAGTATAGATTCAAAAACATCAATAGCTCTTTTAACTTCCTCAAAAATAGAAAAAAATATGGAACCTATTATGTATGAAATAAAGCCAGGTGGAGAGAGCGGAAGAGGTTTTTTCAACCATCATGGTGAAGAGTTTATCTATATTGTTGAGGGAAGCCTTGACATTTATATAGAGGATCAGCTGACTACTCTTAATGAGGGGGACAGCTTCTATTTCAAATCTACATTAAATCATAGATTTAAAAACAACGGGAAAAAATTAACAAAAGCTATATGGGTGGTAACGCCGCCTACATTCTAAAAAAGACGAAAATTAGCGGAGGAGAGAATGGATATAAAGGTAAATGTGCTTAATGCAATGAGAATGACAAAACTTCTGATTGCAGCGAGCAGATGGCTTTCTAGACATGCCGATATTTTAAATGACTTAAACGTATATCCTGTACCAGATGGAGATACAGGGACAAATATGTCTATGACACTTCAGGCAGTAGAAAACCAACTGATAAAATTGAGTTATGAGCCTGATATGGAAGAGCTTTGCGACACTGTATCAGAAGCTATTCTTCTTGGAGCAAGAGGAAACTCAGGAACAATTTTATCTCAAATAATACAAGGATTTTTGGACGGGATAAGAGATAAAGAAGAGGCAACTGTTGAAGATACTATTCATGCTTTTGAACTTGCAAGAGCAAAAGCATATATGGCAGTGAGCAATCCTGTTGAAGGAACAATGCTTACAGTAATAAGAAGAGTGGCAGAGGGAGCAAAATCTTATACAGGAGATAAATCTGATTTTGTACCTTTCCTTATTCATTTGAAAAATGTAGCAGCTGAAGCTGTTGAAGAAACTCCTAAACTTCTTTCAAAACTTAAAGAAGCTGGGGTTGTAGATGCTGGAGGAAAAGGTATTTTCTATATCCTTGAGGGATTTGAAAAATCTATAAGTGATCCTCAAATGCTTGAAGATCTTGAAAGAATAGTGCAATCTCAGGCAAAAAGAAAAGAAAGACTTGATGCCAATGCAGTTATAATGGAAGAGATTAAATTTAAATATTGTACAGAATTTATTATAGAAAATGGAAAATTTGATCTTGAAAGTTATAAGGCAGAGATAGGAGTTCTTGGAGATTCTATGGTATGTGCTCAAACTTCTAAAAAGACAAAAACACATATTCATACAAATAATCCAGGGCTTGTCCTTGAAATAGCAGGAAAACTTGGAAATCTTTCAAATATCAAAATTGATAATATGGAACTTCAACAACATAAAAATATGATGTTTGATGATAATGCTTATAAAACAGAGGAAACTAAGAATAAAGTACTGGTTAGAAACGAAAACAGCAGACCAGTAGCATATTTTGCAATAGCTGATAATAAAGAGATAGGAGAACTTTTCCTTAATGCTGGAGCAACAGCTGTTCTTCTTGGAGGACAGACACAAAATCCAAGTGTTGCAGATATAGAAGATGGACTTAAAAAGATTGAGGCTGACAACATAGTTATTCTGCCAAATAATAAAAATATTATCTCTGCAGCAAAAATTGCAGCTGAGAGATCTCCTAAGGAGGTTTCTGTTGTAGAAACAACAAGTATGCTTGGAGGACACTATCTTGTAAAAAATAAAGATTTAAACCTAGAAAAGCTGACTAAAAACTTTAACAGAAACTCATCTATTGAGATTACAAAAGCTGTTAGAAACACAAGAGTTGACAGTCTTGAAATAAATGAGGGAGATTTTATTGCCATGATAAATGGTAAAATAAGAGAAAAAGATTCTTCCCTTGCAGGACTTATTGAAAAAATAAAAGAAAACTATATCACAGATTATACTCTTAATGTGTTTGCTGTTATAGGAAAAGAGGCAGAAGATGAAGCAACATCTGTTTTAAGACAGATTGGAGAAAATATTCCTTATAGTGATATAGAAGGAAATCAAAACAACTATCATTATTATATCTATATAGAAAACAGAGATCCTAAACTTGCAGAAATAGCAATTGTAACAGATTCTACATCTGATCTTACACCTGATCTTATAAAAGATCTTGATGTTGAAATAATACCTCTTAAAGTTAAACTTGATGGAAATAACTACTACAGAGAGGGAATAGATGTTACAAAAAGAGAATTTTGGAGAAGACTTCTTTCAGAAGGACAGATACCAAAAACATCTCAGCCATCTCCAGCAGAGTTTAAGGCTATGTATGAAAAACTATTTGCTAAAGGATATAAGAAAATTATATCAATTCATATTTCTGGAAAACTTAGCGGAACTCAACAGGCAGCAAGAGTTGGAAAAGGTATGGTTGCCAGAGAGGGAGATATAGCAATTATAGACTCTAAAACAACAACATTTGCTCTTGGACATTTAGTAACAGAAGCAGCTAAAATGGCAAAAGAGAGAAAGAGTTTTAAAGAGATTATTGATTGGATAGAAGAAACTAAAGAGAGCATGAAGGTTTACTTTGTTGTTAAAGATTTAGAGTTCTTACAAAAAGGTGGAAGAATAGGAAGAGCTTCAGCTGTTGTTGGAGGAATTCTGAAACTAAAACCTGTACTTAAAGTAGAAAACGGAGAAGTTTCTGTTGAAGCAAAAGCTATTGGAGAGAGAGGAGCTATGCTTCATATGGAAAAACTTTTGAAAAACAGCAAAAATTCTATAATCCTATACACTGCTTGGGGAGGAACTCAAAATGAACTTGCCAATGCAGATGCTTTAAGAAATGCAGCTGAAAGAATGAAGAAAGTAGATTACAGAGGAAGAGTTGAGATAGGAGCAATCCTTGGAGCTCACACAGGACCTGTATATGGTATGGGAGTAATGGATAAGATAAGATAACATTTACAATAGAGGATGACGGGTGCTTGAGAAATGTCATCCTCTTTAAAATTTATATTATAAATTTGTAAAAAACTTTTTAAGTTTAAAATATTTACATCAGATATTGATTTATCTGAAAGAGGAGGAGAAATGAAATTTTCGAATTATCTGGATTCAAACCTTATTTTTACAGATGTAAAAGGTACGAATATGGAAGAAGTAATCAGAGATATGATGGAAAAACTAGCAGCTAAAGAAAAAAATTTGGCAGCGAGAAAAGATGAGATTACTCAAAGTGTTATAAGAAGAGAGGAAGAATTTTCCACAGCAATAGGGAAAAATACAGCTATTCCCCATGCAAGAATAGAGAACTTTAATGACTTTATTGTTGCATTAGGTGTAGTAGAAACTCCTTTTGAGGCAAGGGTAGAGGGAACTTCTAAGAAGGACAACATTGAAATTGTATTTTTGATAGTTTCTGATATTTTAAAAAATAAAAATATTTTGAAAATTATGAGTGCTGTTACAAAACTTGTAATAAAATATCCTCATATAGCAGATAAGATTAAAACTCTTAAAAGTTCAAATGAGATTTACAAAGCTATAGAGGAAGCAGATATTGAAATAGGTCATAAAATTACAGCAGAGGATGTTCTTAGTCCTGATATAATTCCTGCTTCTCCTGAAACAACACTTGAGGAGATTGCCAAAAGACTTATCAGTGAACATATAAATGGACTTCCTGTTGTCAATAAGAAAGGTGAATTTCTTGGGGAGATAACAGAAAAAGAACTTATAGAGTTTGGTATGCCTAAATACCTTTCACTTATGAAAGATTTAAACTTTTTAACAGTGGGAGAGCCTTTTGAGGAATATCTTGTAAATGAAAAAACTGCCACAATAAAAGATATGTACAGACCTAAAAATAATATAGTTGTTGTGGATAAGAAAGCTCCTATTATGGAAATCTGCTTTATAATGGTGAGCAAAGGGGTAACAAGACTTTATGTAGTAGAAAATGGAAAATATCTGGGAGTGATAAACAGATCAGATATAATTAAAAAAGTACTTCATATTTAATCTGAGTGTATGAATTAAGATATTAGGGAAAATTTTTCATAGAAGATTAAGGAGGAAAAATGATTTACCTGATAATAGGTGTTTTAGTATTTTTAACAGTATTTTATTTAATGATAACAGAAAAGGTTCCAAGTGCATGGGCAACTATGCTTGGAGGGCTGGTTATGGCTCTTATTGGAATTATAAACGAAGAAAATGCTCTTGAAGCAATTTATGAAAGACTTGAGATAATATTTCTTCTTGTGGGAATGATGATAATAGTGCATATTATTTCAGAAACAGGTGTGTTCCAATGGTTTGCAATTAAAGTGGCACAGCTTGTAAGAGGAGAACCTTTTAGATTAATTGTTCTTCTTTCAGTGGTAACAGCTCTGTGTTCAGCATTTCTTGATAACGTAACAACAATACTTCTAATGGCTCCAGTATCAATACTTCTTGCAAATCAATTGAAGCTTGATCCGTTTCCATTTATAATAAGTGAAGTAATGTCAGCAAATATTGGAGGAGTGGCAACTCTTATAGGGGACCCTACTCAACTTATCATAGGTTCTGAAGGAAATCTTGGATTTAATGAATTTTTAATGAATACATCTCCAATGGCTATAATATCAATGATAATCCTTATAACTAATGTGTATTTTCTTTATGGAAGAAAAATGCATGTATCAAGAGAGTTGAAAGCAAGAATTATGGAACTTGATTCTAGCCGTTCTTTAAAAGATATAAAACTTTTAAAAGAAGCTATGATAGTATTCTCTTTAGTACTGGCAGGATTTATTTTAAATAACTTTATAGATAAGGGACTTGCTATAATAGCTCTTTCAGGGGCAATAATTCTTGTTACCCTTGCTAAAAGAGAACCTAAAGAGGTACTTAATAATGTTGAATGGGATACACTGTTTTTCTTTATAGGTTTGTTTATGATGATAAGAGGAATAGAAAATCTTCATATTATAGATATAATCGGAGAAAAGCTTATTGATATCACAGCAGGAAACTTTAATATGGCACTTGTTGCAATAACATGGCTTTCAGCAGGATTTACTTCTATAATAGGAAATGTTGCCAATGCAGCTACTGTTTCTAAAATAGTTGAGGTTATGATACCTTCTTTTGAAAAAATAGGAAATACTCAAGCTTTTTGGTGGGCATTATCTTTTGGTTCATGTCTAGGAGGAAATATCTCAATGCTTGCTTCTGCTACAAATGTTGTAGCTGTTGGAGCAGCAGGAAAAGCTGGATGTAAAATAGATTTTGTGAAATTTTTGAAGTTTGGAGCAATGATATCAGTTCAGACTTTGATAGCTTCTACAATCTATATGTGGATAAGATATATGAATTAGGATTTTAAAAATTTTTATAAAAAAGGAGATGTTGTAATTTTAAATACAGCAACTCCTTTTTATTTTATAAAAATTTGAAATTAACACTGAAAACATATAAAATAATAGATATCACTTTTCAGGAGGAAAATATGAGAATTTTCAGATTTGATGAGATAGATTCGACAAATATGTTTTTGAAAAATTTAGAAGTTAAAGAGGAATACGATACAGCTATAGCTAAAACACAGACTCTGGGAAGAGGGAGAAGAGGAAATAAGTGGTCTTCAGAGCCAGGAGGAGCATATTTCAGCTTTTTATTAAAAGAGGATAAAAATATTTCTATAGAGGAATATACAAAACTTCCTCTTGTAGTAGGATATTCACTTTTAAAAAGTTTTCAGGAATTTGAACCAGAACTTGATTTTAAATTTAAATGGACAAATGATATATATATAAATGATAAAAAAATAAGTGGGATTTTAGTGGAAAAAATAAAGGATTTTTTTGTTATTGGAATAGGGATAAATGTTAATAATGAAATAAAAGGTGAAGCCGAAAATAAAGGTATATCAATGAGAAATATAACTTCTAAAGAGTATGATATAGAAAAAATGATTATTTCAATTATTGAAAAATTTAAAAATACTCTTAATTTTTATTTCAATGGTAATTGGGATACGATGCTTTTAGAACTTAATGAAAAAAATTATCTTAAAGGCAAAAAAATAAATATTGTTTTTTCAGACTGTATTGAAAAAGAAGGAGTGGGGAAATATATTCATAGAAGCGGACAATTGGCAGTTGATGTAGATGGAAAAGAAGAACTTTTTAATGTGGGAGAGATACATATTTCTAAAAATTAGTAAAAAAATGTTGAAAAAATTAATAAATACAGGTATCATATAAAGTAATTAATTTTAAATTAACAAGTAGGAAAGTAGGACGGGAGGAAAGTTTAGAGATGAATTTTTTTAGTAGTATTGTAGATTTTATTAATGGTATTATTTGGGGGAAAAATATTTTAGTAGTTCTTTTAATAGGAACGGGGATATTTTTCACGATCACTATGAGATTTATGCAGGTAAGACTTTTGAAAGATATGGCAGGTCTTTTGATAGATAATAAAAAAGACAGCAAAAGCGGAATAAGTTCTTTTCAGGCATTTTGTGTATCGACAGCCACAAGAGTTGGAGCAGGAAATCTTGTAGGAGTAGTAGCAGCGGTTTCTGTTGGAGGAGCAGGTTCTGTTTTCTGGATGTGGCTTGCAGCAATATTTGGAGCAGCAACAGCCTTTGTAGAAGCGACTCTTGCTATAATATTCAGAGAGAAAAATAAAAAAGGAGATTTTGTAGGGGGAGCAGCCTTCTATATTGAAAAAGCTTTAGGGCCTAAATGGAATATGAATTTGAGATGGCTTGGGCTTATATTTGTATTTTTCGCTATGATATGTTGGGGAGGAGTTTTCCAAGTAATATCAAATTCTGTTACAGAATCGTTTAAAGTAGCTTTTGGAGTAGATGTTAAGATTATGTCAGCTGTACTTGCAGTACTTACAGCTGTGGTAATATTTGGAAAAAAAGATAAGATTGTAAAAGTTCTTGAAAAAATGGTACCTTTTATGGCATTTATATATCTTATTATTGTTGTATTTATTTTAGTTAAAAATATTACTTTAATTCCTGGAGTATTCACAAGAATTTTTGAAGAGGCCTTTGGATTAAGACAGGCAGCAGGAGGAGCTTTTGGAGCAGTTATAATTGAGGGAGTAAAAAGAGGATTATTCTCAAATGAGGCTGGAACAGGTTCAGCTCCAAGTGCAGCGGCAGCAGCAGATGTAGATCACCCGGCAAAACAAGGATTAATTCAATCTCTTGGAGTATATGTTGATACTCTTATAATATGTACAGCAACAGCTCTTGTAGTTTTGGTAACAAAAGAAAGTGTTATAAAAGGTCTTGGAGGAATGGAACTTTTACAAGAAGCTTTCAGATATCATGTGGGAGATTGGGGAGTAGCATTTATAGCATTTGTACTTTTCTTATTTGCATTCAGTACAGCTCTTGGAATTACTTATTACGCAAAGCCAAACCTTGTATTTATAGCTGATGAAGAATGGCTTCAAACAGCATTTAAGATATTTGCTTGTGGAATGATTTTATATGGAGGAATGAAACAAGCATTCCTAGTATGGTCTTTAGCAGATTTAGGATTAGGACTTATGGCTATTGTAAATATTTTTGCAATAATTCCTCTTCGTGGATATGCTTATGATTCTCTAAAAGATTATGAGAAAAAATTGAAAAGTGAAAAAAATAAATAAAAAAACCTTTGACATATTCGGACATTTTTTATATAATCGTAAAAGAACAAATTTTTAAGAGTGTCAGAAAGTTCAAATGGAACTTAAAATATTTTACAGAGTCGTGTTTATCTTTCTGATAAATGGGACTCTTTTTTTTATCAAAAGGGAGGGATTTAGAAATGACAAAAAACAAGCATACACTTGCAATTAAAATGACGATTGCACTTGTAGCGGGAATTGCAGCAGGATTTTTATGTATTTTGCTGAGAGAAAAACTTGGAGGGCAGAGTGAAACTTGGAAAACTATAAACAGTATTTTTTTCCAAGACATATCAGCTAAAGGTGCTGAAAGAGCAATAGGAATTTTTTACATTATAGGGCAGCTTTTTATAAACTCTTTACAGCTTATAATAATACCAATGGTATTTACATCAATAACACTGGCTATGTGTCATATCAGTGATTCTAAAAAACTTGGGCGTATCTCTTATAAAACTTTAGGATTTTTCTTTGTATCATCTGTTATAGCTTTAGCTCTTGCAGGAGCTGTTGGAATGGCAGTAAAAGCATCTGGTGCATTTAACATTGCTATTAAATCATCAGTAAATGTTGTAGCAGGAAAATCAGGAAGCAATCCTCTTATGGTACTTGTGAGTGTTGTTCCTAACAATATATTTGCAGCTTTCTCAAATAATGGAGGAGTTCTTGCAACAGTATTCTTAGCTGTATCAACAGGACTTTGTATCAATGTTTTGGGAGAAAAAGTTAAATATCTTAAATCAGTTCTTCAAGAAATAAATGATGTGGTAATTACTTTCTTAACATTTGTAATCAATAAGTTTGGACCAATAGCAATATTTGTTCTTCTTACAAGAACATTTGCATCTTATGGAATAGAACATTTAAAACCAGCTCTTGTATATATGGGAGTTACAACAGTAACACTTCTTGTATATCTTGTGTTTGGATATGCACTGCTTATCGTTGCTTCTACTCGTTTAGATCCTATCCCTTTTGTGAGAAAGGCAGCGAAAGTAGCACTTTTTGGATTCTCTACTTCATCAAGTGCAGCAACTCTTCCTCTTAACAAAAAAACAACTGTTGAAGAGTTGGGAGTTCACGATGATATAGCTTCTTTTGTTCTTCCGCTAGGAATGACAACTAACATGAACGGAACTGCAATAATGCAGGTTATAGCTTCTGTATTTGTTGCAACAACAGCAGGATACGATATCGGGCTTGGAAATATATTTGTAATAGGAGTACTTGCTCTTGTAGCATCTGTAGGAACACCTGCTGCACCAGGAGCAGGAGCAATAGTTCTGTTTACTATTCTTTCAGGGCTTGGATATACAAATGATGCTGCAATACTTGCATACTCACTTATCCTTGCAATAAACAGACCTATTGAAATGCTTGTAACTTCTCTAAATGTAATTGGAGATAGTGCAACAAGTATCTATGTTGCAAAAACAGAAAATATGTTTGACCATGAAGTATATCATAGTTAATTAAGAAATACGGGGACTGTTGCAAATTTGTAAAAAATAAAATTCTCTAAGAAAAAATAGTTTCTATTTATATTGCTCACAGAAAGAAAATTTGAAACTCACTTCGTTCAGACATCAAATTTTCAGTATTCTGTTTCGCTGCATAAATTACGAAACAATTTTTAATATCGAGAATTTTATTCTTACAATTTTAATAAATGCAACAGTCCCTTTTTATAATTGTTTATTGATAAGTTCTTTGGACAGTTTTATAAAATTTGAAATCATACTCCATTGATAAGAGTTTTTCAGATATTTAAAACAGATAGTATATTTTGCATCTTCTCCAAAACGAAAAAGTCTTAAAAGAGATCTTTGTTCAGAGGTAAGAGAAGCATTTAAAAGATTTTCAGTACAGAAACAAGCCCCAGCTCCATAAGTACACAGAGCAAGAAGAGTTCCTGTATTTGAAGAAATAACTTTTATTTTAGGAATAAAGTTTCCTTGAGTCAAGATTCCATGCCCAACTTTTCCAAAAATATCCCTTTGACTGTTTAAAAGGAAGGGGCAATTATTGAGAGCATAAATATCTTGATTTTCAAGGCGTGTAATAACCTCATTTTTTTTATCTTTGTAAAGATCATCCAAAAGTTTATCTGCAATAAGAAGAACAATCTCTTCGTTATAAAAATTTTCTGAGATTATTTCAGGGTCCTTTTCATCAAATTTTGCTATAGCCATATCAATTTCCCCATCTATAAGTTTTTGTCTTAAAACATCATTCAAATCTTCTACTAATTCAATCTCTATTTTTGGATAAATTTTTTGAAACGCCATAATAAGTTTTGGCATTATAGCCCGTCCCCTTGTATGACCTATACCAATACGCAGTTTGATCTGTACCCTGTCAAGTGCTCAACTCAATTATTGACATTTTTTCTTTAAATT